>JAKOSZ010000204.1 GCA_029776555.1 Bacillota bacterium
ATTTCGATCCTGGTGCCTTATATAAAGCACTATATGCCCCAGGCGTCCATAGTCCCCATCCTGCTCCACGGCAACCTGGGCCTGGAGGAATCCGCTGAACTGGGCCGTTCCCTAGAAAAGTGGCTGAAGAACCGGAAACACTTGATAATTTCGTCGGTTGATTTCTCCCACTACCTTCCGCTGGACAAAGCCGAAGACATGGACAAAATTACGCTGAAAGCCATCAGAGAAGGTGACTTAAGACGGATAGCCCAGATGGACAACAGCTACATTGATTCCCCTCCGTCTTTAATAGCCCTTCTTTCGGCATTGAAAGAGATTGAGGCGGATAAACTTACGGTTCTCGAGCACAGCAATTCTTCGCTCTTGTCCAATGAAAACAGCGAGAACACCACGAGCTACTACACCATTGTCTTCCACAAGTAGGCGGGCAGCGGGATATTGACGACACCGGCCATGATAGGGGGGATCAGGGGAAGGCGAAATTCCCCAAGGGAATATGAAGAAGTTTTTTTCAGCGGCTTATAAGCTCCTGTTGGGCATAGCCGCAGGCATAGTCACAGCTTTGGTTACTCTTATGGCCTGGTCAGCAGTTTTCTCTTCCATAGAAAATAAAGCAGGGTATCCGCAAAAGATACCCGAGGCGGGCAAGCTTCCCCTGACCACAAGCCAGCTTATGAACCTTTGGCTCCTCATTGCCAACGGAGTGATACTGCTGGCGGCTGTTGTCCTTTTGCTGCTCTTAAGAAAGTCCGAAGGCTTAAACAGGCTTAACAACGTGTTAAGCCCTCTTATTGCGCTGATAGCCATCTCCGACGTAATGTTTGCCGTCTTCGGTTTAAAGATGACATCCTACCGCTACCTGGTACCTTTGACTCTGTGCGCTTTTCTGGGCAACTTTGCCTTTCTCCTGTTTTTCACCTTGAGGAGATTGAGACAAAAGATCTTCTTCATCCCAGGCTTTATAAGTGCAGTGCTGTTCTTCGTTGCCTGGTTCTTTTCCGGCTAATCCGGCTGGCGCACAAGGGGACGGTTCTTTTGTGCGCAACCCTGGCACAAGGGGACGGTTCTTTTGTGCGCAACCCAACCGAACAAGGGGACGGTTTTTCTGTGTACGGCCCAGCTTAAATCCCAACTCTGCACGAGGAAACGGCCCTTCTGTGCACCGCCCGACTCATATCTCATCTCTGCGCGAGGGGATGGTTCTTCTGTGCGCATGGTATAATTTTTGTTCCCGGAGGGACGGCTCCCCGGTGAATGCAAATCCCGACCTATATCTCCCTTTTCTGATTTCTTTAAAGTATTTTACCCAGAGGGACGCTCTTCTGTGCACGCAATACTTTTATCCCCTCTTTGATTATTTTTAAATCTCCTCTTTGCTTATCTTTTTAAGATAACTTAAAAAACCGCTTCTTAAGTCTTCCCTCTTTAAGGCAAACTCCACCGTAGCCTGGAGAAAGCCCAGCTTATTCCCTACATCGTACCTCTTCCCCACAAAGTTGTAGGCGTAGATATCCTCCATGCCCATAAGTTCTTTTAAGGCGTCGGTGAGCTGAATCTCCCCGCCCTTGTCGGGAAGGGTTCTTTCCAGGCATTTAAAAATATCGGGGGTTATTATATACCTCCCCAGGATGGCCACGCTGGAAGGCGCCCTGTCCATGTCCGGCTTTTCCACCAGGTCGTTTACCTTGTATATCCTGTCAGACACCTGGGTATAGCCGATAATGCCATACTTGTTCACATCCTCTTTGGCTACCTCCTGGACCCCGAGTATGGTGGTCTGGTATTCGCAGTATACGTCTATGAGCTGCTTCAGGCACGGGACTTCGGAGTCGACAATGTCGTCCCCCAAGAGCACCGCAAAGGGTTCGTCATCAATGAAAGCCCTTGCGCAGTATATGGCGTGGCCCAGCCCCCTGGGCTCCTTCTGCCTGATATAGTGTATATCCACCAGGTTTGAGATATCCTGTACCAGGTTTAGAAGCTCAAACTGGCCCTTCTTGCGAAGCTGGTCCTCAAGCTCATAGGACTTGTCAAAGTGGTCCTCGATGGCCCTCTTGCTCCGGCCGGTGATTATAAGTATGCTTTCTATGCCTGACGCTATTGCCTCTTCCACAATATACTGGATTGTGGGCTTGTCCACTATGGGAAGCATTTCTTTGGGCTGGGCTTTGGTTGCAGGCAAAAACCTGGTGCCAAGTCCGGCCGCGGGTATGATGGCCTTTTTTATCTTCATTGGCTGTACACCTCTTTTAACATTCTGTGGCTCTAATTAGAATTCTAGCAGAGAAGGACCGGCTTAGGCAACGCCGTCAACAATTTTTCAGCAACTACATAAAAACAGGCCCGCTTCCACATACTATGCTTGCCTTATTTTGTTATGGAAAGGACGGTAAAATCCGATGCCGGGAGATGTAAGAGAAAAAGCGGCATTAACCAGGCTAAATGAGCGGGACAGGAAAGTCCTGGACAGGTATGCCCAGCCCTACACCAATTTCATAGAGAGCAACACGGCACAGGCGGATAACGGGGAAGAAGGCAAAACAAAGCCTCAGGAGGGCAAGGCTCCATAGCTTTTCTCCCCGCTGCTTGTGGGGCTGATTGAGAAGGAACTTGAACGAAACGGCAAAGTCTGTAGTTTTTTCCCCCTGGACGGGTTATTTTTTTGTTCTTCTGCAATTGTCATATTATTGTAATATTTCACAGCAGAAAACTATGGTATAATAAGGTTGCTGTAACTAGGCAGTTTGAATTTATTCTTTGTTCCTCCTTTTCATATAGAGGCTTAAGTTGAGTTTAGTTTATACACCAGTTATTAACCGCAATCATTTTACGATTATACTGGTGTCTTTTTTTGGCTTCATGACCCCACTGCTCCCGGCCAGTCTTTGCTCCCTTTTTCAGCTCCAATGGCTGACTTGGGTAAGAAGGATTGGCTTTGGGTGATGCGGGTTTTTAGCCGCCGCAGCTTCCCCTGCCCATTTAATCATCGCAGCCGATGGCTTTACCACATACTCGCCCGCAGCAGTCATTTTCTCCCATCCTCTTTTCACTTGAACCAGGGGGCCGGGCCGGCAAACACCCGCATATCTGCCCGCATTGACTGGCTTTTTTAATTTATGCAGGATCAGGCACGGAAGGTTTCCCTGAAACCATGAGAGCGGCGCGCGCCCACAGGCTAATAGTGCCAGCAGCCCTTCCTGTCAATAACTTGTGAAAATGTCACCCCAAAATACAGTTAATTATCGTGAGAAAATGTCACTATTAACCCGGCTGTTGGAATGATAGCTGGCTGCATCTGGCAACGTCAAGGGTCAAGATGAACTCGTTAATACTCGCCCTTGACATTGCCAGGCAGCCAGCAGTATGATGATTAGGCCGGGTTAAGGTAAAGTAATC
>JAKOSZ010000205.1 GCA_029776555.1 Bacillota bacterium
CATACTCAATCCGGGAATCCTTAAGGGCTCCCTGCCAGCCGTTGTCCTCCGCGCCTACAGGACGGTCAATACCATTGCGGAGGGCTTCCGGATTTCCTTCCGAAGCAGTCAGTTGAGCCCGCAGGCTCAACTCGGGCACTTCCCTCCTGTGCCAGGGCAAATAGCAGTCGTCTTCCATTAATGTTTGCTGAAGCTCCCTGATTTTATACTCGTAGACGCCCCGCGGCGTTAAGCCGTTCTTAACGGCTATGGCAGAAGCGGTTCCCACCGCTTGCCCGACTATGGCGCAGGTCCCCATTACCCGTGTGGCGCTGAAGGCCGCATGGGTTACGCTGATGTTCCTGCCCGCAAAGAGCAGGTTTTCAATGTTCCTGGAGTACAGGCAGCGGTAGGGAATCCCAAAGGGAGACGGCGCCGGATGGTAGATGGTCGGATAGCCCGGGTATTTCATCCCTGCCGGATGGTGGTCATCCATGGTCCAGCCGCCGTATGCCACCAGGTCGTGGAACCTGCCTTCGGCCCGGACATCGTTCTGGTTCATGATATAGTCCCCCACATAGCGGCGGCTTTCCCGTTTTCCGGGCAGAAAGCCCACCCAGTCCAGCACCCAGTTCTCCGCGCCGTGGTCTCCGTGGTTCTTGATATGGTCCCATACGCCAAAGGCTATTTTAAGCAGCTCATCCCGTATCTCTTCCGTATCATGGATGGAATCCATGTCTCCCCCCAGCTCAATCCACCAGAAGTTGGACGTTTTGACATTGTGGTCCCGGTAGGGCAGGTCCTCGTCGGACAGGTACCTGTAAGCCCACTTGGGCGGAACAAACACCTGGGGCCTGTCGGTTTCACGGGCCTGGATCAGACAGCTCATCCCCATGGTCTTTTTATCGGCCCTCCTTGGGGCAATATCTTCGTTGAATTCCCCTGAGGCTTCCCGGCCCATGCGGTACTCGGCTCCTGTCAGCGGCGCTAAAATGCTGTCCCCGGAACAGTCTGCAAAAAGCTCGGCTTCTACCGTATGCCAGGTTTCGCTTGTCAGCTGCCAGCCCCTTACCGACTTAATCCGCTTTCCGTCCGCGTCCATGGCGGCCTCGTTACAACTGCAGTTAAGCAGCAGGGTGATGTTCTCCTGGAACCTGACCTTTTCATACAGGATGCTGTCCCAGATGGAATAGGAGCAGTTGGGATTGCGGTACATGTTTTCCAGTTCAATCTCCTCCAGGATCCCGGTTTCCCTGTTGTTTTCACCGTGGGCCCCGCAAATCCACATGCGTATTTCTGACGAGGCATTACCGCCCAAAACCGGCCGGTCCTGCATCAATACCACCTTAATGCCATGCCGCGCCGCAGCAATGGCTGTGCACATTCCAGCAAGACCGCCTCCAATAACGCATAAATCCGCCCTGTGTGAAATTTCCCTCATACCTAAGCCGCCTTTCCCGTGAAAACTTAAGTATATTTTTACAAAACTTATTACCTAAATTCAATATGAACTCATTAATCCGAAGCATGGACATAAAGTTTAGTTTATAAGCCGGACCTGTCCAAGCCTTTACATGAACAAAACTACGGCTTCCCGTACTTTATTCCGGCTTCAATAAAGGCCAGGTAGTTTTCAACCGTCTTTTCACTAATACTGCTCTCATAAGGCCCGGCGGTGGGCGACAGGATGAACCTCCCGGTCCTGCCTTCCTCAATGGCCTTCTTAACCAGCTGTTCGATCTCCTCCCTGCTGCACCGGGTCAGGTCGTCATACTGTATGTTGCCGATTAAAATCATATCCTTTCCCAATCTCTCCCGGGCTTGCGCAATGGTGCAATCCCCGATGGGAGGCGCCTCAATGGTGTGAATGCCGTCGGGATTTATTTCCTTCATCCCGTCCAGTATCCTGTACAGGTTGCCATGATAATGGACAATGGACTTCTTGCCGTATTGGCGGATCAGATCAACAATGTCCTTTACATACCTTGCCGACATTTCGTTGAATTTTGCGGGCGACACCAGGGGCGGCCCCGCAAATTCCGCCCCAACTATGAAGAATACCTCTCCGGCATTCCTGTCCAGGAAATACTTGTAATACCTGTAGACCCTTTCATACATCTCGTCCAGGAAGTCCAGGAGCAGGTCATAGGCCGTGGCCGTCCAGAGGGAGAAATTTTCCGCGCTGGTAAGGTGATAAAGGGGTAAAAGAGGATCTCCCAGGTCTACCATCATAAGCCCCTTATCCCCAAGTTCCTGTTCCTCCTGGAAGAAGCGGTCCAACTGCGGTTCCGGCGGGACATAAGGGATGGACAGCACCTTTTCCAGCTCCTCCGGCTCCTCCAGCAGGGGTTTGACCCTGGCCCCGTCCCTGCCGGTGGATACCTGCCTTTTAAACTTTATGTCCCTGTACTCCACCACGTCGCTTTCAATGCGGTTGCCGTCCATATATTCAACGGTTTTATACCTCTTGATTTCCGGATTGGCATTATAGCAGAATCCGCTGTCAAAGGTCCTGCGGTCAAAGGTGTCGCAGTATTTGTCTATATATTCCACAATAGGCTTATAGCAGGGGAGGTTATAGATATCCGCATAGCAGCCAAGCCTGTGGTAAGGGGCAAGAAGCCATATGGGAATACGGTCAATGTCCTGGCCGTTGAATAACCTGGTCAATCTCTCCCTGCTGGTCAGCTCTCTCTTCATTCCTCACTGCTCCCCTTTCACCTGGCCCTCTCAAGTTCGCTGCATTCATTGGTCTGGGCTAAAATTCAAGCCGTCAGGCTTTCCTTCAGCCCCTGTCAAGTTTCCGGGCTTTTTCAGCCATAAAACGGCGCTTACAGGCTCACCCTGTTTTTCTTAAGCAGCTCCTGGACTTTCCTAACGTCCAGCTTCCTGGGGGTGACATTCTCCTTTACCGCCAGGGCTGCGGCAATACCGGCCGCCTGCCCCAGGTTGGCGCAGATGGGCATGACCCTGTAATTGGAATGGGCCATGTGGGTGCCCGAGATATTTCTGCCCGCCAGCAGGAGATTGTCTATATTGACCGGTATCAGGCACCTGTAAGGAATGGTATATCCCCGCTTCTGTTTAAAGTGCTTTTGCACCCCCGTCTCATCCAAGCCGCTGCCGGACATGTTGTGCACGTCAAAATTGAAGTGAGCTCTTGTAACAACCCAGTCGTCAAAGACCCTGGCCTCCAAAATGTCTTCTTCCGTCAGGGTGTACTCGCCCTTGAAATGCCGTGTTTCCCTGACGCCGATGATGGATGCTGACTTGATCACGTAACAGTTTTCAAAGCCGGGCACAAATTCCCTCAAAAACTTCACTATGGGCTCTATCTGCTTCCTGCAGGTTATGGTGGCCTTTGTCAGGTCTTCCGACTTGGTGCCGTCAACATTGATGGCATTGGTCATGTTGCAGGTAACAACGCCCGGGATGGGCGACCTGTAAAGCAGGACATGGCCAGCGGGAAAGGGGAGGCGCTCTTTGGCCAGGTCCTGTATATAGCCCTTTTCTACCTTCAGGTTGTCCTCGAAACAGGCGGGCAGCACGGCTCTTTCCACGTCAACGCCTGCCACCTGGAACATGAGGGTCATGGGCTGCATTTTGCCGTCGCTCTCCCTGCCTTTCTGATAGGGAACTCCCGCCTTTGCGGCAATATCCCCGTCGCCGGTACAGTCAACGGTTACTTTAGCCAGGATAACTTCCCGGCCGCTTTTGCTCTCCACGATGACCCCTTTCAGGGTGTTGTTTTCCACGATGACGTCCGCGGCAAAAGTGTAAAGCTGCAGCGTAATACCCGCTTCGTCCAGCATCTCCAGCATCAGGGTTTTCAGCTGCTCGTGGTTGATGGTCTTGTTGTTCACATCGCCGCAGCGCTCCAGGATTTCCTCGTAAAATCCTCCCTCCGTATTGCCGGTCCAGTGGCTCATAAGCCCGGTGGTGGCTACGCCGCCCACATCACCGGCCTGTTCTATGAGCATGGTGGAAACTCCCTGCCGGGCAGCGTTAACCACAGCAGCAAAACCCGCAGGACCTCCTCCTGCCACCAGGACATCCACCTTTGCCTTTATGGGCAGTTTTTTAGGCGCTTCCATGTAATAATCCATAAATCTCCCATCACTTTCCTCTTAATTTTTTCAATACCTTCGCATCACTTTCAGGAGCCCCGGCCCCGAAACCCTCTCGGTGCAGCCCTGGTCTTACGGCCTTGCAGGTCACGGGAAAGGGCATCCTGCTGAAACGGGATTTTCTTAATCTTACCATAAAA
>JAKOSZ010000206.1 GCA_029776555.1 Bacillota bacterium
AATTACCCGTCCGAGGTCCCGATGGTGAAGGAGCTGGGGCTTTCCAAGAAGCTTTACGATGTGGATGAGGTAATAAGGAAGTTCCATGACAACGGGATTTATGTCATTGGCCGGATAGTGTGCTTTAAAGACAATAATCTTGCGAAAAAACGCCCCGACCTGGCGGTAAAAAAGGCTGACAAGACTACCTTATGGAAAGACAACAGCGGTTTCCTCTGGCTTAATCCCTACAATGAAGAGGTCTGGAAGTTCAACATTGATATTGCCAGGGAAGCCGTAGAGAAGGGCTTTGACGAAATCCAGTTTGACTACGTGAGATTTCCTACCCCGGGCTTAAAGGTACAGCTTTACTACGGCGAAAACGTGCCGGAAAGAAAGTCGGAAGCAATAAACGGTTTTCTGGCCATGGCCCAGGAGGAGATATATGAAGGCATGGGCGTCAAGGTGTCGGCTGACATATACGCCATAGTCTGCGAAAGCATCTTTGACGGGGAGCTCATTGGACAGGAGCTGGAGCTGGTGGGCAAGGACATTGACTATATCAGTCCCATGATATACCCTTCCCATTACTCCAACAAGGCCCAGAACGGAAAGGGTCAGATAATAAACGGGGTTCTTTTTGAGGCTCCCGACTTAAAACCCTATGAAGTGGTATATCACACGCTTATTAAGGCCAAGAACAGGCTTTCCAGTGTAGAAGGCTACAGGGCTAAAATGAGGCCATACCTTCAGGCGTTTACCGCCAACTGGCTGAGGGACGGCTACTGGCAGACCTACGGAAAGGGACAGGTAAGACAGCAGATTAGAGCCGTGTACGACGCCGGGTACGAAGAATGGATACTGTGGGACCCGAACAACAGGTACCCGGAAAGCTGGTTTTTAAAAGAGGGTGAGGTTGAAGCCGCCGAATATGAAGGGCCTGAAAATAAAGAGGATGAAGCTGCCGTTAATGAAGGAGAATGAAGTTTCCGGGAATGACCGGCGAGAGTGTGGCAAACTGCAAGAATCCGGGTTAAAAAAAGGACCCGGATTTTTTTATGCGCATCTCCGGCATGTCCACCCGGGGCGGTGGGAAATAATCCGGCTTAAGTGCCGTCAAAACAATTGGCCCGGAGTAAAGTTTTCAGAGGCAAAAATGCAGGTAAAAATATGGCAAAACCCGGTAAAGGTCCCGGAATGTCAATAGTGCCGGCGAATGGTTAAACCTAAGGATAAACTGCAGAGAAAAGGGAAAGAAAGAATTTGTCTGCCTTTAATTGCCTCTCCTTGTCCAAATCCAGGAAATAATTTACTATATGAAAGAAGTGAATGGGGGGTGAGGGCAGAAGTATTAAAGGGTGCGGTTAAAGCGTAAATCCGCTTGTATTAAGAGACACAGCAAATCCTGTTTTACCTCTTCCAACATGTCCCATAGCAGTAAAAACAGCCGGCAGAAGCAACAGTATTTCCTGTCTGATCTACCCAGGGAAAACACGGAGATTAAAGGGCAAAGGAGAAAGTAAATAATACGAAGCCGCACAGTTTGCGCTTGCGGATACATCGGGCTTCAGAGAAGGCTTAGAGCGAAGGCCGGCAATTGAGTCAAAGGCCTTGTCAGACGGAAAGGAAGCCGACTGGAGCAATCCCGGTGCACCAGTGGGATTTCTATTCCCTTTGAGCCGGAAAGATTAGGCTCAGGGATTATGAAATATCTTTTTGATTTGCAGCATGGCTCCTACAGAATGGGTTTTTAAAAAATCAAATAGAGGGGGGGATAGAAAGCGAATCAAAGCTTCGGTGCAAAGCTGTTTTGCTGAAAGCACACGGACAGACACAGTTAATGCATCGGAAATCCTCAATAAGATTTCACATTTCAAAGCGAAAGGTTGTTAAGCGGTTTCATGCTGTTTTTCGCCTTTCGGGGGAAAGGGAGGTCATAGTCTTGAAGCAGAAAAAACGATTGTTAGCCTTTGTACTGACTTTGGCTATGCTGCTCGGACTGGTAGTGCCTGTGCCGCTTCCCGTTTCGGCACAGTCCTTTGACGAGCCGCCGGGCACACTGGGAGCCGAAGTTTACCGCATTGATTTTTCCGAAGGAGATATTAACATAATTACCTGGGGTATAGATAATGGCGTAACTATACAAAATGACCCAGGCCAGGGGAATTACCTGAGTATACCTGCCAATGACAATAGGGGTTGCCATTACGCCACCGATCTTAACTTAACGCCGGGAGCCCCATATGTCCTCAGTGTTACATACAGGACTGGTCCTGAAGCAGCCAACATGGCTGTTGGAATAGGAGGAGCCCCTAACGAGTGGTCGCATAATTCTCAAAAAGATGCTGACTGGCTGTGGGCCTACATGAACCTGCCCAATTCGGCGGACTGGACCACCAGGTACCTGCTCTTTGTAGCCGAAGAGCCCGTCTACGATGGAAAACCCATCTATTCTACTGCCGTCCTTATTGACAGGATGTGGGGAAGCATTGGGCACACGACCCTGGATATTTCCTTAATCACTATCAACGAAGTGACTGTGCCGACTTACACCGTCTACTACGATTACAACGGCGGTACAGAGACAGTTCCTTCTGCGTCGGTTGTCGTAGGGTATTCAACAGTCCTGCCCGGCACATCGAAGCCCAACCACATATTCCTTGGCTGGTTTACTGAAAGAGAGGGCGGAGTGCGCGTTGGCGGCGCAGGGGATGTATACTCCAATCCCGATTTGGGCAATGGCGATTCCATCACCCTGTATGCCCAGTGGCAATATGCGGAGCAAAACGTGGTAACCTATGACTTTGCTGGAGGAAGCGGCCGTGTAGTTTACAGCCAGCAAGGAGAAAGGGCCAAGGAATACGGTATGGAACCAGTAGTTGTGCTGGACGGAGAGACCGTCGTATTGCCTCCGGCAGTGCGCCTTGGCCATATCTTCGAAGGCTGGTATGACGGAGAAGAATATGTAGGCCGTAATGGAGATATCTACCTGCCCCAGGATGACGTAACGCTTACGGCCAGGTGGACTCCGATTGAGCAAGACGAAAGTAACCTGCTGGCCGGGACTGACGTAGACCTGTCCGGCGGTTTGAACCTGATGAACGTCTGGGTAGGATGGGACGAACTGGAACTGCTGATTGGATACGGGCCCAACGGCGGTAACGCAATTCACTTAACGCGCAGTGCCGCCGGCGGCTTGCACACGTTCTACTGGCAGCAGCCTGTACCTCTGCAAAACGGCAAGGCCTACAGGTTAAGCGTAACATATAAGAACCCTGCCGGCTGTCCGGAAGGGGACGCAGTTGTAGGCATAAACTACGGCTGGTCGCTGGGTTCACCGACTGAGCCTATGCCTGCGCAGGTTTCCATGAACCAGGCGGGCGACGACTGGAAGACGGCTTACACTGACTTCATATTTGAAGGCGGCGGGCTTGGCTGGCCAGGTTCATATATCCTCGGTGTAAGAAAACAAGGGACAGCAAGCTCGGTCTATATCTCTGAGATACGCATCGAGGCACTTCCCGAAACGGACAAAAGCCTCCTTAATTCGTTAATCGCTGAAGCGGAAGGGAAGTCGGAGCTCCTCTACACGCCCGAGTCCTGGGAAGCCCTGCAGCAGGCTCTGAGCGCTGCCAGAGCGGTGGCTGCCGATCTGGGAGCTAGCCAGGCCGCTGTGGACGAAGCAGCAGCGAACCTGCAGAACGCCATACACAGCCTGGTGCCGATAGGCCTGGAAGGGCTGAGAGCTAACCTGCTTGCCCTTATACAGGAAGCGGAGGCCTTAGATCCGGCGGATTACAAGAGAGCAGGCTGGGTCAGTTTAATTGGAGTGCTTGACACTGCCAGAGATGTGCATGACAACGCTCAGACCGAAGAAGAAATAATCGCCGCAATGCAGGCTTTGAGAAACGCCATTGACAGCCTGGTTCTTATCCGGAATCCCAACCTGGTCATCAACGGAGATTTCATCGAAGGGGCAGCCGGCTGGAGCGGCGGCGTAGTTGAACCTAATGATGGCAAAAACGAGTA
>JAKOSZ010000207.1 GCA_029776555.1 Bacillota bacterium
TGGCGTGAGATTAGACCAGCCGTTTTGTGACATACGGCTGTCAAAAGCTGTGCAGCCTGCCATTAAGGCGTGCGAGAGGTGATATTCTCAGGACTTATCTTCTTCAAGCTGAATAGATCCCCGAGTGTTAAATTTAAAGCCCGCTCAGGTAATTGGCGGGACTAAACTTTTTTACCGCTTCCTCCCACAAGATAAAACGGATATGGTATTATGGACAAGGGAGGCAGCGGAGGGAAAGCGGATTAAAACTGCATGGTGCAGTTGTACCTGGCATAAAAACTTACCGTCAGGCACATTAATATTAAGGAGGTAGTCCAATGATCAGGGTCACTGTTTGGAATGAGTACCGGCATGAAAAGCTGAGCAAAGGAATAGCCGCCATTTATCCCGAGGGCATCCACGGTGCCATAGCGAAATACTTGAGAGAGGAGCCCGATATGGAGGTAAGGACGGCTACCCTGGATGAACCGGAGCACGGTTTGACCGACGAAGTGCTTGACAACACGGATGTGCTTATCTGGTGGGGGCACATGGCCCATCACGAGGTTAGTGACGAGATAGTGAAAAAGGTGCAAAACAGGGTATTGCGCGGCATGGGGTTAATAGCGCTGCATTCGGCCCATGCGTCAAAAGTATTCACCAGGCTCATGGGCACCAGCGGCAGCTTAAAGTGGCGCGAAGCCGACGACAATGAGAGGGTTTGGGTTGTTGAACCAGGCCATCCCATTGCGGAGGGATTAGGGGAGTATTTTGAACTGGAAAGAGAAGAGATGTACGGCGAGAGGTTTGACGTACCCGCCCCCGATACCCTGGTGTTCATAAGCTGGTTCAAAGGCGGGGAGGTCTTCAGGAGCGGCTGCTGCTACTACCGGGGGCATGGAAAAGTATTCTATTTTCGCCCGGGGCATGAGTCTTTCCCGACCTTCCACAACCCCAGTGTCATAAGGGTGATTAAGAACGCGGTGAGGTGGGCGAAACCCGTAAACAGGCTGGAGAAAATCACCTTCCCTAATGTACCGCCCCTTGAGAAGTAAGGCCAAAGGGCTTGGGTTTACGACACCTGGCCGCCGCTGAAGGAACGTATAAAATTAAAATTTAAATAAAGGAGGATTTTACCTATGGCGGACAAGAAATTCAGGGTAGGCATCATCGGCTGCGGAGGTATAGCCAACGGCAAGCACATGCCGGCGCTTTCCAAGCTGGGTAATATTGAAATGGTAGCCTTCTGCGATATTGTGGAAGAGAGGGCTGCGAATGCGGCCAAGAAGTTTGGCACCGAGGACGCGAAAGTCTACACCGACTACAGGAAACTGTTGGAGGACAAGAGCATTGAAATTGTTCACGTCTGCACTCCCAACAGGTCCCACTCTTTCATTACCGTGGACGCCCTGGAAGCCGGTAAGCATGTAATGTGCGAGAAGCCTATGGCTATTAACGCCGCTGAGGCCAAGAAGATGGTGGACGCTGCTAAAAGGACCGGGAAGAAGCTCACCATAGGATATCAGAACCGTTACAGGCCTGACGCTCAATTCCTCTATAAATACTGCCGTGAGGGGGGCCTGGGCGAAATCTACTTTGCCAAAGCCCACGCCATCAGGCGCCGTGCTGTTCCTACCTGGGGAGTGTTCCTGAATGAGTACGAACAGGGTGGCGGTCCCCTCATTGATATCGGTACCCATGCCCTGGACCTGACCCTGTGGATGATGGACAACTACAAGCCTAAGAGTGTAGTGGGTACTACATACCAGAAGCTTGGCAAGAGAAAGAACTCGGCCAACGCATGGGGTCCCTGGGATCCGGACAAGTACACCGTGGAGGATTCGGCTTTCGGCTTTATAACCATGGAGAACGGGGCCACCATATTCCTGGAGGCCAGCTGGGCTCTTAACAGCCTTGAAGAAGGCGAAGCCATTACCACCCTCTGCGGTACCGAAGGCGGAGCGGATATGAGGGATGGCTTGCGCATCAACGGAGAGAAATTCAGCAAGCTTTACACCTTCAAGCCCACATTGGACGGCCGCGGCGTCGCCTTCTATGAAGGCAGGAGGGAAGACCCCAGCCAGTTTGAGGCCAGGCAGTGGATCGACAGCATCATCAACGACACCCAGCCCACCGTACTGCCGGAGCAGGCAATGGTAGTCACCCAGATCCTGGAGGCAATATACGAGTCGGCAAAAACCGGAAAACCGGTATATTTCAACGAATAACACTGTTTCAGGCGCGTTGGGCAAAAAATTAACGCTACAGGGGGGTCTGTTGTACCCCCCTGTGGCGCGTTGCCCGGCCGCTGGAGCAATAGACGGGTGAGTAAAATCCAATAAATCGCAGGAGGGAAAGGCTATGAAAATACCTGTAGGGTTGCAGATGTATACGCTGAGAAGCGTAAAGGAATATGACCTCTTGGGAAGGCTGGAGAAGGTTGCAGAAACAGGTTATGCCGGAGTGGAGTTTGCAGGGTTTGAAAACGTAGAGGCAAGCCGCCTGAAGGATACCCTGGACAGGCTGAACATCAAGTCCATAGGCTGCCACGCCGGATACGGCGAACTGGCCGACGGCCTGGACAAGCTGATTGACTACAACCTGGAGATCGGAAGCAAGTACATCACCCTCGCCTGGGCCAAGTTTGAAACCATGGAACAGGTAAAAGAGTTAGCGGCTTTCCTGAACAAGGCGGGTGAAAAGTGCAAGAAGAAGGATCTTCAGCTCTGCTACCACAACCACAACCATGAGTTCGACACCTTGGACGGCCAGTACTTGCTGGACCTGCTCTGGAAGGAAACCGATCCGGAGCTGGTTAAGGCGGAGCTTGACCTCTACTGGGTCCAGTTCGCAGGGGTAGAACCCATAGGCTATATGAAGAAGGTGGGGAAGAGGTGCGTCCTGGTCCACCAGAAAGACATGAAGGCAGGCGAGAAGAAAGAGATGTGCGAAGTCGGCAACGGCATAATGGATATAGCCGGCATCATTAAGGCGTCGGAAGAAATCGGAGCCGACTGGTACATCGTCGAGCAGGACGTCTGCAAGGACAATCCGCCACTGACAGCCGTAAAAATCAGCTATGACAACATCGCAAGGATAGGCGGATAAGGGCACTGGATAAAGAAGAAAGCAGAGGGACAGAACCGGCAGGCCGGTCGTCTGTCCCTTTTTGTCTGTCAGACCGCTTCTTCAAAAAGCTGCTTAAGCCCGCTGTAAAGCTTTTTGTGGAATTCATACCCCTTCTCATAAACGGCCGAGTTGTCAGGGGAAGGGCTGTAAATGCCGGCGGTCCTCACCGATTTTTCTATGGCCGCCTCAACGCTGGGGTAAAGCCCCAGGGCCCTGGCAGTGAGTATTGCGGCCCCGAGAGAAGTGGACTCTTCACTTTCCATTTCTATGAGCTTTTTCTTCAGGATGTCGGCTTTTATGGAATTCCACAGCCGGCTCCTGGAACCGCCGCCCAAGGAGCGCACTTCGGATATTTCAAGTCCCATTCCTTCCAGGAGCTCGATGTTTTCCCTCAGCATATAGCCGATGGATTCCAGGATGGCACGGATAACATGTTCTTTTCTTGTGTCCAGGCCGATGCCGAAAAGGACTCCCTTGGCCCTTGTGTTTACTTCGGGGCTGTACATCCCCGCAAAGTGGGGGAACAGGGTAAGCCCGCAGGAGAGGGGAGGAACGCCTTCCGCCATTTCATCCAGCAGCCTGTAAACCGGGACGCCCTTTTGCCTGCTCTTTTCCGTTTCAGTTTCACAGAAGGAGTCCCTGAACCACTTGAGAACTATGCCGGCAGTGGGGCTGTAAGGCAGGAGTATAAAGCGGTCCATGTCAAAGTGCCTGTACACGGTCACCTTTGAGGCGTTGTCGTAGTCGGGCTTTAAGGTTGTGGCGGCAATGACAAGGGCTGTCCCGGTGGTTTCGGTCACCATTCCGGGTTTAATGTTGCCGGCCCCTACGGCCGAGGCCACCTGGTCCATGGCCGCCGTGAAAACGCAGGTGTCTTCCTTTAAGCCCAGCTCCCGGGCTGCTTCAGGCTTTAAACTGCCAGCCTTGGCGCCGCAGGGGAGTATTTCAGGGAAGAGCCCCGGGTCAATCCCGAAGGCCTCAAGGATTTCCTTCCACAGGACCCCTTTGTTTATGTCGAAATAGCCGGTAGAAGTCATGAGGGCCTGTTCGGTGACGTATTTTCCTGTAAACCTGTTTATCAGGAAGTCCTCCAGGAGCAGGAACTTATAGGCGGCTTCATACACCCGGGGCATATGGCGCTTAAACCAGAGGACTTTGGAGATGGGACAGGCGGGACCGGCTTCGGGGAGACCGGTGGTCCTGTAAAACTCATCGGCGTCCACCTTCCCGGTTATGACCGCCGCCTCCTCTTCGGCCCTGGCGTCAAGCCAGACCAGGGCCTTGTGGAGGACCCTGCCGTCCCTGTCCACGGGGATTAAGGTTTCTCCCTGGGTGGTTATGGCAATGCCCCTTACCTGGCCAGGATTGACACCGGCAGCTTCCAGCGCTTGTTTTATGCCCCTTTTGGAGGCTTCCCAGTAGGTTTCCGGGTCCAGCTCCACCCGGTTTGGGTCCGGGGTTAAGAGTTTATACTCTTCCGAAAAATGCCCCAGCAGGTTTAAATCCGCGTCAAATACGCAGGTTTTAAGGGATGTGGTGCCCACGTCAAGGGTCAACAGGCATTCCATGGCTTACGCCCCTTTGTACTCAATTATTTCAATGCCGGTGAACTTGCAGAAGTCCCTGAGCTGCTCCGTCCAGTCGCCGTATACTATGTTAATGTGCTGGGCCGGTACGTTTTCAATATAGAAGTCAATGGGGCAGTCAAGGTTTAAGAGCAGGCTCGGGAACTTGGGCATGGGTTCGGACCAGCCCAGTTCGGCCCACTTGCCAGGGAGTTCGCCCGTGGCCGTGGCAAGGAGCATCTTGAGCTTGCCGTTTTCGGAAAACAGCCTTGCAATGGTCAGCTTGCCCGTTTTCATGTCCGGGGTCTCGTACAGGCCGGTAAAGCCGCCCCAGCCTGCGCACATGCACCTTACCTTGCTTCCCTGGGTCATGTCGAAGGGTGTGAAACCGCAGACTCCCACCAGGACCTTGTCTTTGAAGTACTCATAGTGTTCCATGAAGGTGGCCGACTGGCCTGAGAGCTGCTTTAAGATTACGTTGGTGATGAGGCCGGCAATGTCCGACTCGCATATGGAGGTGATGTCCTTGGCCAGCAAGGCCTGGACCACGCAGGGGGTGAAGCCCATATAGCGGGAAACCCCGTATACGCATTTCATGGTCAGCCCCAGGTAATTGCGCTCTTTCGCCTTTTGGCGGAGGGCATAGACCAGGCGGGCCACCTTGTCCAGCTGCTCCCGGGTGGGCTCCCTGTCAAAGTCCAGGTCCTTTTTCATTTCATTGGCTATTTCCTCCACTTCTTTTTTGGGAGCGTTTTCAGCCAGCTGATCCACCTCTACCGCAAAGACGTCTTCCACGTCCATTCCCAGCTGGTTTTTCAAGGCTATGCCGTCCAGCATGAGGGCGTAAAGGCCCATGTCCACATATCCCATGGAACCGACCCTGGCGCCGTTTAAAGCCTTGATGGCCTTTACCACCTGGGCGAACTTGAGCACTTCGTCGTACTTGGGCTCCGAGTCGGGGTGGTCATATATGTATTTGTATTTTATGCCGAACTGGCGCAGGGGGAAGAGCAGGGCCGAAGTGCCCGCAGGGCTGGCAGGCGAAATGAGGGTGCCGTTTTCGGTTTTGCCTCCCGGGCCCCATACCAGCACCGGCATGTTCCTGAACTCCTTTAAAACCCTGATGACTACGGGGGTCATGGTCCAGGTGGTTATGTGGGCTATTATGAAGTCAAAGTCCCTGGTCTTAAGCTCGGCGAGAACGCTTTCCGAATCCTCGGTGTCAATTACGGGGCCGAAGTATTCCGCATCCAGGCCACGCTTTTTGATTTCTTCAAATATTTTCGCCGACACCTTGCAGATGTAATCCATGGGGTAGGCAAAGAATCCGAAGCTTATAAATGCGGCTTTGACACCTTTCATAGGGATAACCTCCTTATGACAGTTTATATTTTCTCACGGCTTCATGCGGGTCCAGGTTGTGTTTCACAACGTCACACAGGGCTCTCTGGTATGCTATGGGGTCCGGTCTTTGTATGGCGTTTCTCCCGAAAACCACGCCCCTGGCTCCGTCACTTATCTCCCTCCGGGCCAGGATCAGCGAATCCACGGGGTCCGGCGTGGTGCGGCCTCCAAGCCCCAGGATGGGCAGGGGACAGCCGTTAACCACGTCCCTGAACTTATAGGTATAAAAGGTTTTAATCAAGTCAGCGCCCAGTTCGGCCAGTATCCTGGTCCCGCGCAGGACCTGGTCGTGCATCTCCTCTTCGCTCAGGTAATCGCTGTTGTTGGGGAAACACTCGCCTATTACGGGGATGCCGTATTCCCTGGCCTCGTTGCAGAGCCTGGCGAAAATCTCCACGTTCCTGGCGTCATTGCTTTCGTCGCCGGTTTTCAGGGTGAGGGATACGAGGACCATGTCAGCCCCCAGGGCTATGGCGTCCTTAACGGAAAAAGCCTGCACGGTGCGGGATTTGTTGTAGCCCCACTCAAAGCAGAACACGGTGCTCCAGTTCAGCCTCACGATGGCCATGGGGGCCCCTTTGCAGGCGAAGGCATCGCCTACCGTTTTCAGCATGCCGGGAGAGAGGAGGATGGCGTCCACGCAGTTGTCGATCTTCTTCACCGTCTCCCGCAGGTTTTCCATGCCCGGTATGGGGCCGTCCATGTAGCCGTGGTCAATGGCGATGACTACGGCGTTTTCGCCTTTGGAAAAAAGCCTGTTAATCCTAATGTCCTTTCCTGTCACTTTAACCACCTCTTATATAAGACTTAACCGGGGTATTTGGATAGCATCCTGATCTCTAATCCGGTGGTTCAAGGGAGCCTGTCCTCAGACAACAATTACCTCCACCCCTTTTTCCCTTATGGCTTCCAGGGTATCCCCGTTGGCTTTGCTGTCGGTTATCAAAACGTCCACTTTTTCCATGGGGGCAATGGAAGAAAAGCTGACCCTGCCCACCTTGCTGAAATCGGCCACCACAATGGTGCTGTTGGCCCTGTCAATCATCTGTTTCATTAACTCCGCTTCCTGGTGCAGGTAGGTAGTTATTCCCTCATCGGGGCAGACGCCGTCTACCGAAAGGATAAGCCGGTTTGCCTTGTACTTTTTAAGCTGGTTTATGGCGTCATCGCCGTAAATGAAATAGTAGCGGGGGTTGTAGCTGCCCCCCAGGAGGATGACCTGTATGTTGCCGTAAAAGCCTATTTCGGAAGCGATGGCCACCGAATTGGTCACAATCTTTATGTCCTTGTGGTTTTTAAGCTCCCGGGCCACAAACAGGGATGTGGTTCCGGGATTGAACATCACGCTGTCGCCGTCTTTGATTAGTTTGGCGGCTTCCGCGGCGATTTTCTTCTTTTCTTCGGCGTTGGTGGCGGCCCGTTCATTGAATGACATGCTGTAATAGGCCCTGACAGTGCTTACCGCGCCGCCGTGGACCCTCTCAAGGGCTCCTATCCGCTCCAGCTCCGCCAGGTCGTTCCTTATGGACACCTCGGAGATATTAAACAGCCTGCTCAGCTCGGAGACCTTGACTTTGCCCTTTTCCGACAGTATTTGAATGATCCTGCTTCTTCTTTCTTCCAGGCCCAGTTCCCGGCCGCCGGAATTGGTGTTGCCGCTGTTCATGTTTATCTTCCCTCCGCCTTATTTTAAAGACCTGAGCTGAATCGCGGCAATGCCGATGCGCTCCAGCTCAATAGCAGCCTTTGTGTTTTAAAGCTCTCAATTAAAGGGTGACCCACTGGGACAGCCTGTCCGATTCATAGGCCTTTTCCATGACGTACTGTATATAGGCCCCGTCATGGAAGGAGGGGCTGGCAGGCTTCCCTTCATACACCGCCCTTAAGAAGCAGTAGAGGCTGTGGACATGGGCCCTGATCCAGCCGATGGCCGCCTTGGGGGATATAAACTCTCCGCCGGGTTTTTCATAGCGCTGGACGCACTCTATCCTGGTAAAGCCCCTGACTCCCCCGTGGGGCCGGTCGGAAACCGTATTGTCGTAATATTCCAGCCAGTTGGGGTCCATCAGGTTGAAGCGCAGGGCGCCCTTATCGCCATGGATTTCAAACCTGAGCTCGTCATTGGTGCCGGTGGCGATCTTTGAGGCTTCTATGCTGCCGAAAGCCCCGTTTTTCATTTCGGCGAGGATCAGCACCTGGTCCTCGGCTTCAACCTCTATCATCTCGCCGGACTTGGTCGGCCGCCTGGGGTAGATGGTCACCGTCTTTGCCAAAAGGGACCTGTACTCGCCCAGGAGATAGTACATGAGGTCCAGGATATGGGAACCCAGGTCGAAGAGTACGCCGCCCCCGCCCAGCCTCTTGTCCAGCTTCCAGCCGATGGGCTTGTCGGGGTCCACCGAGCCCGAATGGAGGTAGGAGGCCCTGAAGGACAGCACTTTCCCGATTCTGCCCTCGTCAATCAGCTCCTTCGCCCTCATGGTGGCGGGGAAAAAGCGGTTGTGAAACACTACCCGGGTGGTCAGGTTTTTGCCTTCCAGGCAGGCCAGTATCTCCCTGGCTTCGTCGCAACTTACGGTCAGCGGCTTGTCGCAGTAGACGTGTTTGCCGGTTTCAAGGGCTTTTATGACCGCATCCTTGTGAAAGACGTTGGGGGTGCAGATGTTTACCACCTGGATGTCTTCCCTGGAAAAGATCTGGTCCGGGTCCGTGGTGGCAAACTCAAAGCCGTTGGATTGCCTGGCGGCCTCGGCGGTCTCCATGTGGGCGGTGCAAACCCCTACCAGTTTTATTTTAAAAGGGAGATCCGAGTAATAGAGGGGTATTGTCTTATAGCCATAGGTGTGGGCTTTGCCCATAAAACCGAAGCCCAGCATTCCTACTCCTATTTCCTTCATTTTTCCACCTCCGCTTTTACCTGTAGTGTTTGCGCATCTCCTCGTGATAGGGGAGGTTAAGCAGTTCTTCCAGGAAGTTTCTGGCCTGTTCCTCGGTCTTATTGAACGGGTCCATCATGACAAGGCTTAAGAGAAGGTCCCTGTCTCCCTTTTCAAAGGCGGCCAGCTCCATCTCCACAGGCCCGATCCTGTCCCTGTAAACGTAGGCCAGGATGTGCCTCGGAAGCCCTGACGTCCTTATGCCCTGGACGCCCTTCCTGCTTACCAGGGCCGGCACCTCCACCGCGTAGTCCCTGGGTATGCCGGGGACCAGTTCGCCTTCGTTTAATATATTCACGATGATGACCCTTTCCACATCGCAGGCCAGGGATTCAACCAGGGGTATTATGGGCTCACTGGATTTCTGCCCGGGGAAGGCCTCGGTCATTTTTATGTTCGGGTCCCGGGCTATCCTGTGCATGTTTTCAACCTGCTTCAGGCCGCCTTCAAAGTAGCCCTGGAACCACTTCCAGGGGTCTTCCTGCCACTTCTTTTCCACTTCAGGGTCGGTGTGGTACCAGTAGCCCCAGGAGCCTCCTCCGGGGGTGGCGGTGTCGCCGATGGGGAACACCCCGAACCTCTTAAAGATGTCCACCGGCTTGGGACCCTGGTGGTTGCTGGTGGAGCACTTCTCAAAGTACTCGCCGCTTTTTTCTTCTATCCATTTTTTGAGGAGGGGATAGGCGTCTTCGCCGTTGTAGTAAAACTTGGTGAGCCATATGAAGTGGTTTACTCCCGGCACCTCAAAGGATATCTTGCTGGGGTCGAGGCCGATGGTCCTGGCCAGGTAGCGCACCCCGCCGTAGCCGTGGCACATTCCCACCAGGTTCAGGTCCCTGTACTTGCGCTTTAGGTATGTGACTCCGGCCTGGACCGGGTTTGCCACCATGATGAGCCACGCTTTGGGGCTGAGCTCCAGGATGTCTTTTACTATGTCTTCCATGAGCTTAAGCTGGTAGAAGTTGATCCAGAAGGCCTCGTCGTGCACTATGTGGAGCCCGCCGAAGTAATAGCCGTGCTTCTTGGCTATCTCCCAGCCTTCACGAAGCCTGCTGTGGCTGGCGGCAAGGGCCGTGTTTATTACAAAATCGGCTCCCGCAATGGACCGGCGCCGGTCGGTGGTTTTTTCCAGGTTGAGCTTTATGCCCACCTCTTCGGCGTACCTTTTGCAGATTAAATAAGCGGTTTCAAGCCTTTCCTCGTTTATGTCCATGAGGCTGATGGTGCTGTCCTGAAGATTGGGGGTCAGGCAGATGTCCTTTATGATATTTAGGGAGAATACGGCGCTGCCGGCGCCTATAACACTAATTTTTACCGCCATAGGTATCGCTCCTTTTTTATTATTTTCCTGGGGGTTAAAAGGCCTGCGGGGGAAAGATTGGGGCTTAACCCTTATTTCCCCCGGCAGTTTAGCCTAAGAGTTCTCTTTCAACCTCCGCTATGGACTCTTCGATTATGTCGAGGCCCTTGTGGGCAAGGTCGTCATCCATTATCATGGGAGGAGACAGCCTTAAGATATGCCCTGCAGGCACCCATGCCAGGCCTTTGCTGAAGGCCCTCTGGTATACCTTCCTGCCGGCTTCTTCAAAGGGCTCCTTGGTGTTCTTGTCCCTGACCAGCTCGATGGCCAGGAGGCAGCCTTTCCCCCTTACGTCGCCCACAATCCTGAACTCCTCTTTCATCTTTTCCATTCTCTTTAAGAAGAGCTCGCCAAGGTGGGCGGCCCTTTCGCAGAGGTTTTCTTCCTCAATCACCTCAATGGATGCCAGGGCAGCCGCACAGGCCATGGGGTTGCCTCCGTAGCTGGAGGAAGCGCTGATTTTTTCTATGGCCTCGCCGAATTTTTCGGATATGATCATGGCCGTTACGGGGAAACCGTTTCCAAAGCCTTTTCCTACCGTGGTTATGTCAGGCGTCGTGTTCCAGTGTTCCATGGCGAACATCTTCCCCGTCCTGGCCATGCAGGTCAAAACCTCGTCGGCAAAGAGCAGGGCCTTGTGCTTGTCGGCTATTTTTCTAAGCTTGGGGATAAACTCATCCGGCGGGATTATGGACCCGGCCCAGCCCTGGATGGGTTCCAGCACTATGGCGGCAACCTGGCCGGTGGTTTCGTTGGTAATGACCTTGTCGACAAAGTCGGCGCAGTAGGTGTTGCACTCCGGGTATTTCATGTTGAAGGGGCACCTGTAACAGTAAGGCCTGGGGGCAAGGAAGAAACCGGGAGCCCTCATGCCCTGGCTCCTGTCAACAATGGCGCAGCTCACCGCCCCCATGGTTTTCCCATGGAAGTCCCTCCAGAAGGAGATGAACTCGAACTTGCCGGTGGCCGCCCTTGCGGCTCTTAAGCCCGCTTCAACGGCCGTGGTTCCGCTGTCGTAGAGCTGGATTCCTTTCAAGTCTCCCATTGTTATGGAGGCCAGCTTTTCAAGGAGTTTCATTTTAATTTCAGTGGTAAAATCGTGGCAGTTCATGAGCTGTTTGGCATAGTGAGCCACTGCTTCGCTGACCTTGGGGTGGCAGTGGCCGAGGCCGGTGACGTAAATTCCTGAAGAGAAGTCTATGAATACGTTGCCGTCTACGTCGGTTAAGGTGCAGCCTTTACCCGAATGGAAAACCACAGGGAAAAGCCTCACCTGGCTGGAATAGCCCTTCATGTACCTGGATGCTCTCTGGTGGTATTCGCGGGATTTGGGGCCGGGAAGTTCCGTCTTAATCACGGGAAGGGATTTGGCGTCTGCTTTGGCCCAGTTCTTAGAGTACACTGAAAAGACCCCCCTTTATGGATTTTCATTACAGTTTCATTTTGATTATACAATGCTTATGTTTATGCGTCAATGAAGTTACGAATCGGCTGTTACTCTTCAGGGGTCCACCGCCTCCTGGCCCGCAGCACTCATTTTTATCCTGTCCGCCAGGGCGCAGACAAAACACTTGCCATCCTGCAGGGTCTTGCAGCCGCACCGGACGCAGTGGTTTACATCGCCTGTGTCTTCAGAGGCTTCCTTTAAGGACGGTTTCAGGTCCTTAATGAACTTAAAGTAGAAGTAAGTCTTTGTGCCGGGATACTGGTCCTCAAGGCGGTTTAAAATGTCCTTGTAAAAGTGGGTGGTGGCACCCCTGGAATAGGGGCATTTTTCATCAACGTATCCAATGGAAAACAGGTCCGCGTAGTCTTTCATTTCCCGGTCGGTTATCCTCACCGCCGGCTTTACCTTTTTCACCATGCCGGTTTCGGCCTCAAGAACGGGAGACTGCCTCCTTAAGTAGCCCATCTGCCAGTGAAGGACGTTGCCTAAAAGAAGGGCGGTCTCGTCGTCCAGGTTGTGGGCGGTGGCGCAGACATCACAGTTCAGCCCTTTGGCCAGCCTGTTAAAGGCATGCCTCTTTAAGGTGCCGCAAAGGGAGCACACGGGCTTCCTGGAAAACTTAAGGGCGCTTTCAAATTCAAAGCCGAAGATGTCCCGGAAGCGGTAAACCTTTAAATCGGCGCCGGTTTCCTCCGCAAACTTCCTGACCACCGCTTCGGACTTCTCAAAGTAGTCGCCCTGCCTCACGTTGATGTGGACCGTCTGGACACTGTATCCCAGCTCCCTTAAGACATTCCAGAGGACCATGCTGTCCTTGCCCCCTGAAACCCCCAGGAGGATCCTGTCTTTCTTTGAAAACATCCGGTAGCTTTTGATGACCCTTTCTACCTGGTAGTGTATATGTTCCTTGTAGTGCAGCGGGCAAAAATTCGCGTTGTGCCTCGGAACCTGGACTACCGCTGCCCCCTTACAAACTTTGCATTTCATTGGCATCCCTCACCCTGTCTTTTGTTCTTGGAAGTGTTCTTCCGGCAAGACTCCGGATGAAGTGGTCCAGCGTGAAAATTTAACATAAAAAAATGCTTTTAGGCTTGTTTCAATTATATTTTATTTACCTTCCAATGCCAATATGGTAAAATCGGTATGAAAAAAATCTAAGCTGTGGTGTTTGACATGAAGGAACTTTGCGGCGTTCTGGCCCTTGTAAACCGGAAGTCCGAATACTACGGGGACTATGAGAGGTACATAAGGCCTTATCTTTTACACTTCGGCTTTCCCCTGGAGGAAGCGGATGTCAATGACGGGCCGGATTTGGCCGGCTTTCCCGAATACTCCTTAATTTTAGCCGGTCACAGGATGCTTCTCCCCAAAGGAGAAGGAAGAAGCTTCTTTAAGGCCATAGGGGATGCGGTGGAAAAGGGAACGGGCTTTGTGAGCTTTGACCCCTGGGTATTTGAATGGACTGAAGCCTGCCCGGGCCTTGTCTCAAAACAGGGGGCTTCGCTTAAGGCCTCAAGCCTTAGAATTGTTGACAACTCCCATTACATAACCGAAAAACACGGACAAGGTGAAAGCATAGAGCTCCTTAGTGACGTCTTCGTGGAGTATTCAAGCATGCTTAAAGACGGCGTCGTGTTGATAAGGGCCGGAAAGGCTGCCCTGCTTGAGGCGGGCCTTTACGGCAGGGGGCGCCTGGTCAAGTGGAATGACATGAGCTGGATGTCTCACCGGGTGCGGGGACCGGTTTTCGGCATGGACGACCTGCTGTGGAGGGGAATGGTCTGGGCGGCCAGGAAACCGGCGGTAATGCTGGGAATGCCGCCAATGGTCACCATGCGGGTGGATGACGTCTGGGGGTCTGAGAGAAGCCGCCATGAAAACCCCCTCTACTGGCTGGATGTCTGCGTCAGGTACGGCTTAAAGCCCTGGCTGGGGATTTTCCTCTATAACCTGTCCCCCAGGGCTGTCGGTATTTTAAGGGAACACATGAAAACAGGCGCGGTTACCGTTTTTCCCCACGCCTTCTCGGGCAATGAAAGGCAGATAGACAACAGTCCCTTTGTGGAGGACTGGATATATTTTGACCACAGGAATTTCAAAAGCTACAGCGACGAAGTCCTGAAACTCAACATGCTGAAGACGAAGCGCTGGCTTGACATAAACCGCATCTGGCCGCTTTCAAGGGTGGCCATACCCCATTACTATGAGATGGGGGCCAATGCCATACCCTACCTGCTGGAATGGGGCTGCGAGTTTACGGGGGTCCATATGCCCCCCGGGGTGCCCTATTTCGCCCCCGGCGGCGATAAAGGCTGGCTTAAAGGCGGGCCTTTCAGGCTGTACGAGGACGGCGGAAGGGACGTCAGCCGGCCGGTGTATTACGCGGACTACCTGAAGGTAGAGGGCTTCCCCGAATATGACGGCAAGCTCTTTAACTGCGTGGCGGAGATACGGGACATAAAGGGCTATGAATGGGCCCCGGACAACAATGTGGAGGGCTCTGTGGCCGCGGGGGTAAAGCAGCTCAAGCGCTCCTTCGACAGCATGGTGCTGGCAACCCTTTTCACCCATGAGTCGGATTACATACAGAACATAAGCCCTGAGAACTGGGAGCGGATAATAGAGGGTATTGCCGGGGAAATAGGGAGCTTAAACCCCATCTGCGTCACCTATGACTACGCCTGCGCCTATGTAAGGGCCAGAAACGGGATCAGGCTTCTTAAAGCCGTCTGCCAGGGCGGCTCTGTCAGCTTAAACCTGGAAGGGCAAAGCGGCATGGAAGTCATGTGTTACGTATTTACCGAAGATTCTAAGGGCAGGATTTGCAGCAGGCTTTATCCGATACCGGCGGTGGACGGAAAAGCAAAAGCTGAAATAAAACTTGATTGACAGGAGGATGGAAATGCTCAGGATAATGAGAAAGGAAATAGACCTGGAAGGGTCCGAAGTACTGTATGACAAGCCCTTTACCGCTGAAAACCTGGAAGCGGACTGGGAGGTCTTCACCGGAGAGTGGTGGCTGGAAGACGGCTGGCTGACGGGGAAAAATCCCGGGAACTTCCCGGGGATGATAGTGTCCAGGGGAGATTTCCCCGGGGATGTAATGCTGGAGTTTGAGGCCCGGACCGTGCTGCCCTGTACCCACGACATAAACTTCATGTGGAACGGGAGCTGGGACAGGAAGCTTAACCAGAGGGATGTGGCTTACGTGGCCGGGCTCCAGGGCTGGTGGGAAGGCAAGGTGGGGATAGAGAAATCTCCTGATTACAAGCTCAA
>JAKOSZ010000208.1 GCA_029776555.1 Bacillota bacterium
AAATGGGGCTGCTTGAAAACACATGGATCATATTCACTACGGACCACGGCGACATGATGGGAGACCACCACATGGGAGCAAAGTCGGTGTTCTTTGAAGGGTCCGCCCACATTCCGCTCATTATCCGCCCGCCGGTTCGGTCATGGCAGCTTCACGAGCTTTCCGGCAAAAGGTGTGAGGCCCTGGTGGACCTGGCGGATATTATGCCCACCATCTTAAAGATGGCAGGGATAGAGCCTCCTCAAGACTTGGACGGCATCGACCTTATGGAGCTTGTCAATAATCCTCGCCCCGACCGCACCTTCTACGGCAACTGCAATAACGAATTCTTTGCGGTTATTGAGAATGACTACAAGTACATGTGGACAAGTTACGGCGGAGCAGAACTGCTTTTTAACCTGAAAAAAGACCCTATGGAACAGAGGAACCTGGCAGCCGGGGATGAGGCCAGGGATATACTGGATTACATGAGGAACAAGCTTATCAAACATGCCGAAAAATTCGGCAAGCCTGCCCTGGACAACGGGAAGCTGGTGTTTAAACCTGCCCTGGCCGGTCCGGGCAGCGTGGTCAAATGGCCGGGTTTCCATTCCACGTTGGTGCCCTCCGACGTGCTGCATTGAAATTAACGAAAAGCAAGCCGGCTCTTAAGCCGGCTTTTTTTGAGCCATGAGTCCTTCAATTGTGCCATTATAATTGTTTAGTTCCACTTGACACAATAATTGGCTTAAATTAAAATACTGTTAGCAATCGATAGGGATGAGTGCTAACAGTATTTTATATGCTCTAAACGGCTATTCTTAATAGCTGACGCCATGTTTCACTCTTGTTTGGAGCAGGGCAAAGCCCTTGCCGGCATAAGGCTTATCTTGTTGGATGCCGGGATAAGTGTGAACATCTGCCGTTTGATGTTGTTTATTACCGCGTGGCGCGGTTAACAAAAATAAACCAGCCGGTTTGGGAAGGAGATGAGCAATATGAAAATCAGGCCTTTGGGCAGCAATGTACTTGTCAGGGAGGTGGAAGTGGAGGAGAAAACGGCAAGCGGGATAGTGCTGCCGTCCAGTGCACAGGAAAAGCCCTACATAGCTGAGGTCCTGGAAGTGGGCCCCGGAGAAATAAGGGACGGCAAAGAAATCAAGATGCAGGTTAAAAAAGGTGATAAAGTGCTCTACAGCAAGTACGCCGGAACCGAAGTGAAGCTCAATGAAGAAAAGTACTTGCTTCTCAAGCACGATGACATACTTGCAATAGTTGAGTAGAGGAGGGTGGTTTAGATGGCTGCTAAAACCATTATTTTTGATGAAGCAGCGAGAAGGGCTATAGAAACAGGTGTGAACAAGCTGGCTGACACCGTAAAAGTAACCCTTGGCCCCAAGGGGAGGAATGTGGTGCTGGACAAGAAATACGGCTCTCCCCTGGTAGTCAATGACGGAGTGACTATAGCCAAAGAAATAGAGTTGGAGGACCCCTATGAAAACATGGGAGCTCAGCTGGTAAAGGAAGTGGCAAGCAAGACCAACGACGTGGCAGGCGACGGTACCACTACGGCAACCCTTCTGGCACAGATAATTATAAGGGAGGGGCTTAAAAACATTGCCTCCGGTGCCAACCCCATGATTCTTAAGAGAGGTATAGAAAAAGCCGTAGACAAGGCTGTGGAAGCAATAAAAGAAGACAGCCGGAAAATCAAAGGGAAAGCGGACATGGAATTTGTGGCTGCTATCTCCTCCGGAGATGAAAACATCGGCCGCATAATCGCCGATGCCATGGAGAAGGTCACGGTAGACGGGGTCATAACCATCGAGGAATCCAAGACTTCGGAGACCTTCACCGAAATAGTGGAAGGTATGCAGTTTGACAGAGGCTACATTTCACCCTATATGGTAACCAACAGCGAAAAGATGGAGGCGGAACTGGAGGATCCTTTCATTCTCATAACGGATAAGAAGATAAGCAATGTTCAGGACCTCCTGCCGGCCCTGGAGTTAATCGTCAACAACGGAGGAAAACTGCTTATCATCGCTGAAGATATAGAGGGAGACGCCCTTGCCACCCTTGTTGTCAACAAGCTGAGAGGTTTGCTGTCATGTGTTGCCGTTAAAGCGCCGGGCTTTGGCGACAGGAGGAAGGAAATGCTGCGCGATATCGCAATCCTTACCGGAGGCCAGGTTGTTTCGGATGAATTGGGCTTGAGTTTAAAGGATATTAAACTGGAATGGTTCGGAAGGGCCAAGTCGGTAAGAGTGCAGAAAGAAAACACCATAATTGTGGGTGGCGCCGGGGATCCCCAGGAAATCAAAGACAGGATAGAGTCCATAAAGAAGCAGATAGAGGTCACCAGCTCCAG
>JAKOSZ010000209.1 GCA_029776555.1 Bacillota bacterium
AACCTGACATCCGCTTTTCTCCACCTGGCCCACGCCTTTGGGCTGGCGGTCTTCTCCCATGGGCGCCGTTTTCAGCTCCACACATTCCTAACAAAATAACCCTGATTTATAATTATTTCTTCATCAGCGGGGAGAATACCTGCTATCTTTTTTCCCCCTTCATTATTTTCTTACAGGGGATATAAGGTCAATAATCACAGGGAATAATACTCAGGGCTTAGGGTTTCTTAAAGGCGCTTAGACTTCACATGGCCCATCTCCTGCGGTTAATTGATTTATTAAGCTTTACACGCAGCAGAGAGAGTTTTTGGCAGGTGCTTGGAGGGATTAAGGAGGAAATACGGAAAAGGGATCTCCAGGCGAAAAAAACCTGACTCCCTGAAAGGAGCGGGGATCTGATGCTTAATATCCGACAGATAGCGATGTTAGTCCTTTTCAGCACAAGGAATTTTTGAAATTTTTAATTTAAAAATAAGAGATTTTATGCAGTTAGGGTAAGGAGTACAACATTAATTCAAAAGACGGCAGGGATTATCCGACAGCCCGTCGGTGACAAGAGGCCGTCTTTCTGGTAAAATGTTAGGACACGGACAGATGAAACAGGTGAAGCACAGATGGACCTCTCCAGCGTAAAACACACCATGGCCAGGGATACCCTCCTGTACCTTCCGGCAAAGGTCATAGAAGGTTTGGTGGGTTTTCTCACCATATCGCTCTACACAGGCTATTTCGCGCCCGGGGTATACGGCTATTACACCTATGTGAACACTACCGTAAATATCGGCTTTCTCCTTTTGATGGGCTGGCTCATGCACGCCTGTTATCGCTATGTCAACTCCTTTAAAACCAGGCAGAGGCTGACCCTTTTTTACTCAACCGCCTTCTCCCTCTGGGCGGGGATAAGCCTGGCGGTGATACTGGCATGCCTTTTATCGCTTCCGGTCATACACCGCCTGTATGCGCCATGGCTTGCCCAGCTTGTGTTCTTCAGCGTTCTCATGTTTGTCACCTACAGCGCCACCCAGGTGCTTTTCAGCATCCTGGGGGCCACAAGAAGGATAAGGCTTAATATAAGCCTTTCCGTCTTTTCCGTAACGGCCAAGCTCATTGTGACCACACTGCTGGTCCTGGCCAAAAGAGAGCTTGCCCAGCTAAGCCCTGTCAGCGCAGTAATAAGCAGCGTCGCCGTGGACGCGGTGGTAATTGCAGTCGTCATATGGAGGCTCCGGGTCTACCGCTATATAAAAATAAAGCTCTTTTCCAAAAGAGTCCTCAAGAGGTTTTTGGGCTACAGCCTCCCCCTTATGGGGGTAAGCGTCACCATGAGCCTCTTAAACCTCTCGGACCGCTACGTAATAAGCCCCCTTTGCGGCACGGAGCAGCTTGCCGTCTATGCCGCCAACTACTCCGTCGCTTCCTCGGTGTTTACCATGATAATGCTTGCGGTCATGAGGGGAGTTTATCCCTCCATACTGAAGACCTGGAAGAAGAGCAACAAGGCGGAAACCGAGTACCTCCTGTCCCAGGGCGTGAGGTATTTTCTCATCATTTCGCTGCCTTCCGTGGTGGGCTTGAGCGTCCTGTCGGGCGCCGTAGCCAGGGTTTTTTTCAAAAACCCCCTGTATCTCTCCGGCAGCTTTGTGATGATATGGGTTTCCATAGGCATGTTTTTCCTGGGGCTCACCGAATACTGCAACAAGGCCTGGGAACTTACCTCCAACACCAAGCCGGTGCTGAAAAACAGCCTGTTAAGCGGGCTATTCAACCTGGCGTCCAACCTCATTCTGGTCCCCGTGTTCGGCTTTGGCGCCGCCGCCGTGAACACCACGGCTTCGTATATCCTCTACTTCACCCTGTCGTTTTTGGGAGGAAGGAAGCTCTTAAAGTGGCACCTTCCCCTTGCAAGCTACGCCCGCATTGCCGGAAGCAGCGCTTTGCTGGGAGCGGTTTTGCTGGCAGCCCTGGCCTTCATTGAGCCTTCCATATACGCCGTCGCCTTTCTGGTTATTTTGGGCGCTGCCCTATACATATCAGCCCTGTATTTCAGCGGAGAAATAAGATCGGAAGCGGCGGCGTTGAAGAACAGGCTGGTTTTTAGCCTCAAAAGGCAAAAAAGCGATTAAATCAAAACTATTGGGGACAGGTAAGTTTTAACGCAAAACTTTTCCCTGACCCCTTCCCCCGGAAAGGGCGTACAGGGGCGTGTTAAGCTGTGAACCCCGCAGCACGGGCATAATTTACAGCCCGGGACAATTGTGATACTATAGAATATGCCAACCTGGACCCGCAGCAATTAACAGCTTCAGGGCACAAAGTTTTTGACAAATAAGGCCCGCAAAAACCTCCGCAAGCCCCTCCCCCTGGAAAAAGACAGGGGGATGGGTTAAACTGCTGATTGGCATTATGCTTTTCTGCGGTTTATAACACGGGTCGAACCGATTTTTCGGCCGGAGCCGCAGGAGGAATAAAAGCGGAGCATTTCTTAAAGGGAAGGTTAGACTTATGTACAAAATTGCAGTAATCGGCACGGGCTATGTCGGCCTTGTCACAGGGACATGCCTTTCCGACTTCGGCATGGAAGTGACCTGCGTCGACAATGATAAAACTAAGATTGACAGCTTAAACAACGGCATCATACCCATTTACGAGCCGGGCCTTCAGCTCATAGTGGAAAGGAACACCTATTATAAGCGTCTTAAGTTCTCCACCGACATAAAAGCAGCCGTGGAAGAGGCGGACGTGGTTTTCATCGCCGTTGGGACGCCACCCGCCGAGGACGGCAGCGTGGACTTAAGCTGCGTGTATTCCTGCGCGGAAGAGATAGGCAGCTTTATAAACGGCTACAAGGTCGTGGTTATGAAGAGCACGGTCCCCGTGGGAACCAACAGGAAGATCGCGGAGCTCATCCGGAAAAAGCTTGAAGCCCGGGGCGTGTCTTACGATTTTGACGTGGTTTCAAACCCCGAGTTTTTAAGAGAGGGCACGGCGGTGTACGACTTTACCCACCCCGACCGGGTGGTTATAGGCAGCGATTCGGACAGGGCAAAAGAAATCATGAAAGGGGTATACAGGGTCTTGTATCTGAACGAAACCCCTTTCGTGGAAACCGACCCTGAGACCGCCGAAATGATAAAATATGCCTCCAACGCATTCCTGGCAATGAAGGTGACCTTTATCAACGAGATAGCCAACCTCTGCGAAAAGGTGGGCGCCGACGTGCAGGACGTGGCAAGGGCCATTGGGCGCGACGGACGGATTGGGCCCAAATTCCTCCACGCCGGGCCGGGCTTCGGAGGAAGCTGCTTCCCGAAAGACACCAGGGCTTTGGCCGACATGGGGAAAAAGCACGGAGCCCGTCTTATGCTGGTTGAGTCCACCATATCGGCCAACGAGAGGCAAAAGCTTTTGATGGTGGAGAAAATAGAGAAAGGCCTGGGGGGCGTTGAGGGGAAAACCCTGGGGATACTGGGCCTTGCCTTTAAGCAGAACACCAATGACATGAGGGAAGCCGCTTCAATTACCATCCTCAACCGGCTGGCGGAAAAAGGGGCCTTCCTGAGGGCTTATGACCCGGCTGCCATGGAAGAGGCTGCTAAAGTGTTCAGTAACCTTAAAGGAAAGATCCTTTTCTGCAGCGACGAATACGACGCGGTAAAAGGCGCGGACGCGGTAGTGATACTCACGGAATGGAACCAGTTCAGGAACCTCGACTTGAACAGGATAAAGAGCCTCTTAAAAGAGCCCTGTTTCTTTGATTTGAGGAACATATACAGGAGGAGCTTTATGGAACAGAAGGGGTTCGTATACTTCGGAGTGGGCCAGTAGCAGGAGGATGTTATGAGAAAAGTACTCATGGTGGCACACCAGTTTCCACCCGTAGGAGGTTCGGGAGTACAGAGGACAACCAAATTCGTAAAGTACCTGAGGCTTTTCGGGTGGGAACCGGTGGTTTTTACAAGGGACATAAAGGGGATGCCGCTTAAAGATGAGTCCCTTCTTTCAGACATACCCGACGGGGTAAAAATAGTAAGGACCAGGCCCTGGAATTTTGCCGAACTCCCGGGTGTTCTGTCCCTGCCCGGGAAGTTTATAAACAGGAGGGTCCTCATACCCGACGGGGAAAGGCTCTGGCAGTTGTTCGGAAGAAAAAAGGCGGCCGAGACGGCGGCCCGGGAAGGTGTGGACCTCATCTACACCACTTCTTACCCTTACAGCGACCACCTTATGGGGCTGTACCTTAAGAAGAGATTTCCCCGCATCCCCTGGGTGGCGGATTTCAGGGACGAGTGGACCAAAAACCCCAACATCCTGGACTACAACTACAACAGGCTGAGGATGTCCATTGAAAGGGACATGGAAGCCAAAGTGCTGGAAACTGCCGACTTTGTCATAGCCAACACTCCTGTCATGATGGAGAACTTCCTGGAAGGCAGGGAGCACCTTAAGGACAAGTTTACGGTAATCCCCAACGGCTATGACGAGGAAGACTTCATCGGTTTAAACGACAGCCCGCCTCATAATTCCAGGTTTACAGTTACCTACACCGGTCTCCTCTACGGGAGGAGATGCCCTGACACTTTCATGAAGGCCCTGTCTCAGCTGATACAGGATGGCCTTGTAGACAGGAGCAAGGTTCTCTTGCGCCTCATTGGCAGCTTTAAAAGCGGATACATAGAAGGCCTCACAAAGAAATACATGCTTGATGGAGTGGTGGAGAAGCTCCCCTACATGAAGCACCGGGACAGCATACAGCATCTCCTCAACTCCGACGCCCTGCTTCTGCTGGCAGGGACGGGAGAAGAGGCCTTTTATCTGGGCAAAATATTTGAGTACATGAGGACCGGGAGGCCCATACTGGCTGTTGTCCCTGAAAAAGGCGCCGCTTCCCGGCTCGTGCGGGAATCGGCCACGGGCTGCGTATCCGACAGTACCGACGTCTCCGGGACTGCCGAAAACATCCTGAAACTTTACAGCGACTGGCTCCAGGGTAAGAACTCCCTGTCTCCCAACCGGAAACTGATAGAAAGCTTTGAAAGAAAGGTCCTGACCGAAAACCTGGCAAAGGTTTTTGAGAAAGCCATGGAAACGGCTTTACATAAATAACGCGAGAGTCTTATGGGGGAATAGCAAATGAAGTTATTGGACGACAAGGGAAGGATTTTTGGAATCATTAACATTATCGACCTTTTGGTCCTTGCTGCTTTCATGGCAGTGGTCCTACTGGCGGGCTACAAGCTGTTGGGAAGCAGCAGCGGTCCCATAGGGGTAAGCGAGGTGGGCCAAAAGGAGGTCTACTTTACCGTAAAGTGTTACGCAAGACTGAAGGCCCCGGCAACGGCATTCAAGCCGGGAGATCAGCTGGTGTCGGTAACCAAGTTCGTTTCAGCCTTTATTGAAAAGGTCTCCTATGAGAATGCCATAGTAACGGTCCAAACCGAGGACGGCAGGATCGTAGCCGCCGAAGACCCTACCAGGGTGGATATTACCGTAGAGATAAAGGCAAAAATGGACACCAGCGGCGATCTCCTCAAGCTGGGGAGCCAGGAGGTAGCGGTGGGAAAAAGCTTCATCGTCAAAACTAAGACCACCGAAGCGACGGGATACGTAACGGACATTGACATACGCTAGGGGGAAGGCCCATGAGGTTTGTCCTGGAGGGAAGTTTCATCTATTGCCTTGCGGCCCGCATTTATGGCGCTTTCAAAAAGTGCTATTCTGAGAGTATTCTTTGCAGATTTTTTGCCGCGGTACGCCTTATCTATTCCAAGAGCCTCCTGTGCCGCCTGGTGGAAAATTACCTGGCCAGGGAGTCAAAAATCAGGTTTTCAATGTTGTACAGGCTCCTGGCATTCGTCGGCACCGGCCTGGACGCCATTGCGGGCAAGATTAACAGCACCATTGTCCAAAGTTACAACGAGAGCCTGCTTAAAAAAAGCCTTGGGCTGTTCGGGAGCGCGGGCCAAGGCCGCGTCCATCCCGCAGCCTTATACATCCTCCTGCCTTTTGCCGCCGGCTACGCCCTCACATGTGTTCTGGCAGGAGCCTGGAGCTTGAAGTCTTTTATTTTGCTGCTGATTATACTCCTGGCCTGCGGAGTTTTCTCCCTTTGGCCCGGCCGCTTAAAGACGTGGGGCAATGAAAGCCTTTTTTGCAAATTATTACGCTATATATGGGAATGAGATGCCATGAAACTTAACAAGGTGGTATATTTAACAGTAATAGCCGCTTCTTTCGCCATGGGGACATTGTTTGCGCTCTTACCCTTGAAAATTGCCCTTCCCCTGGCCTTAATGGCACTGGGCCTGGTTTTTCTCCTGCTAAAGCCCCACAAGATAAACTATGCGGTAGCCTTTTACTCCCTGCTCTACTTCGCAGTGAAGGAGTTATTCGGCGGATACTTCCTCTCAGGGATATGGGATGAGCTGCTGCTGGCCTTTTGCTTCTTCCTGTGGGTATTCAAATGGGTCTTTTACCGGAACGAGAAGGCTTATAAATGGACCCCCATTGACTTCTCCCTGTTGCTCTTTATCTTTGTCAGCACCTTCATGTTCTTCTATAACTCCCCCGACTTCGCCATAGGGCTTGAAGGCTTAAGGGCCGTGGTGGAGTATATGCTGTTCTTCTTCGTGGTGGTCCAGTTCTTAAACTCCCCGACGGCGGCAAAGAGGCTGGTTTACGCCCTGGTTTTCGTGGGGACCTTTATGGGCCTCCACGGCATATACCAGTATGTTGCCTGGGTGGACATACCTTCCCGGTGGCTGGACAGGGTTGAGACATCCATCCGCACCAGGGCCTTTTCAGTGGCCGGCAACCCCAATGTCCTGGGGTGCGTGCTCGTAATCATGATACCACTGGCGGTGGCCCTGGTCTTCAGTGAAAAGAAAACCGGCAAGAAACTCCTCTTCTCCTTTTCAACCGCTGCCATGACCCTCTGCCTTCTTTTCACCGGCTCAAGGTCGGCGTTTTTAGGTCTTGCTCTGGCAGTCCTTGTGTATGCCCTGTTAAACCGCGACAAAAGGCTTCTGGCCGGGGTTGTGGTGGTGTCGGTACTGACCTTCATATTCGTTCCCATCGTCCGGGACCGTTTTGCCTATCTCCTTAGCGCCGACTACATCAACAGCAGTTTAAGGGACGGGAGGCTGTCCCGCTGGCCCAAGGCAGTGGAAATGGTAAAACAAAACCCCTGGTTCGGGGTAGGGCTTGGCAGGTTCGGCGGGGCTGTCGCCGCCGCCAACAATATACCCGGCACTTTTTACATAGACAACTACTACCTGAAAATAGCCGTGGAAATGGGTATACCCGGACTTCTCTTCTTCCTCTTGCTCTTTTACAACACCCTGGCATGGAGCTTAAGATCGGTAAAAAGGCTCCGGGAAAGCCCCTACTACGGCAACATAGCCCTTGGGGCCCTGTCGGGCATGGTTGGGGTACTCTTCACCAACATTGTCCTCAACAACTTCGACGCTCCCATGATTGTCACCTATTTCTGGACCGCAGCGGCCATTGCCGCCTACCTGGGCTTTGTTGAAAGGGACAAAGTTCTCTGCAGCCATTAAAGCCCCTTCTGACCATTTCCCCCGCACCAGCCCGGCACGCCTATTCAGCCTCTTTCCGGCCCAGTTCCTCCTTAAGCTTTTCAAGACTCAGCTTGAGGATTGCCAGCTCCTGGGCCAAGGTCTTCACCCTGTTGGCGTTCCTGGACAGGGCCAGGGTAAGGGTAAAGGCTATGAGGAGCAGAAAGAACAAAATGGATATGAAAAGCGTGTTTACAGGCTCCTTTATATGGAGCAGGGCTGAAAGCGCGTCCAGGATTCCCGGGAAGAGCGAGAGCAGTATAAAGCTGAAGCTGGTCAGCACCCAGGTCAGGGCGTATTTGAGCTCCAGTTTTTTCACCCTCACCATGTAGAAAATGAAAAGGAAAAACAGTACCGAAGACACAGTGAGAATTGTCTGTAAAACCTTATTCATGCCAGTTCTCCTCTCCCATGAGTGTTCTGCGTCACCTCTTCCTTATTGAGGCAACGACAATAGCCAGACTGACCTTTACCATATAGTACACCGACTTTAAGGCTGTAATTGAAGACTTGCCTTCCCTTCTCTCCTTCATGCGCACCGGCGCCTCCTCCACCTTAAAGCCGCGCCGGTTTAAAACCACCACTGTCTCAGGCTCGGGGTAATCCCGGGGGTAGTCCTTTGCAAAAAACTCAATCACTTTCCGATTGCAGGCCCTGAAGCCGGAAGTGGGATCGCTTACCCTCCTGCCGGTAAAGAACTCTATAAGCCAGGAAAAGTATTTTATGCCCAGGCGCCTGGTGAAGGTGGACTGGAAGCCTTCTCCCTCTAAAAACCTTGAACCTATGCAGAGGTCGGCTCCGTTGACCACGGCATCAACCAGCAGGGCTATGTACTCCGGGTCATGCTGCCCGTCGCCGTCCACCTGCACCGCAATGTCATAGCCCTTATACAGGGCATACCTGTAGCCTGCCTGGACCGCTCCGCCGATGCCAAGGTTTATGGGCAGGTCCAAAACATCCACGCCCAGTTCCTTGCACAGGGACCAGGTACGGTCCTCGGAGCAGTCATTGACGACGAGAAGGTGATACTGGGGGTACTTTGAACTTATGTCCCTGATGAGGGACGGAAGATTGCCTTCCTCGTTATACGCGGGAATAATAACCAAAACCTTCATAGGCCATCCCTTCCGAGCTCAAGTGGGTCTTCTCTTTATATACAGCGCTTTTAACGCTTCCGCCGCCCTGCACAAAAGCCATGCCGCTCCAACCATCAGGAAAAAAATTAACTGGTAGGCGTACCTGTTCTCGGGTATAAACATCAGGTAGAGGGCCAAGAAAGCCAGCCCGAACAGGTAAAAGTAGCGGCTTGTCCGGTCCCGCAGGGAGCTTAATATGGCGCCGGCCAGCCCTCCCCACACCAGGAAGCTGTGGAATAAAAGCTGCATAATCCTGAAAAGCCTGTTGCTGCCGATATACAGCCAGGGCTGCTCCAGCATGAACCGGGTCTTGCCCACGGTGAACCATTTAATATAAAGCCAGGGCTGGCTGGTAAAGCCTTCGATTATCCTTTTCAGGGCAAACCGGGCCTGGAGGTGGGATATGCCCTTTATTTCCTCGGGCACATCGGCCATAAAGCCGGGCATCCCGGGCCGCATGTAAGGGTAGGTCCCGGCCAGCAGGGGGTTGCCCGAACCGGAGGCGGTGACGATAAAGTCCCCCAGCACCACTGCGTTCCGGATAGCCCACGGCAGCATCACAACCGCGGCGCCCGCCGCCGACCATGAAAACAGCCTGAGCAAGCTTTTAAATTCCGCCCTCTCCAGCAGGGCAAAAATGAACGGGAGCACAAAAAGCGGGAGTATGGTCGGCCTCACCAGGACGTGGAGGCCGAAAGCCCCACCGGCCAAAAAAGCCGGCAGGAGCTTTTTTTCCTGCATTGCCGCCGTCATAAGGTAGAAAAACAAAAGCATGGTCGCCAGGGACAGGACCTCCGTCAGGATAAAAACCGTAGAGCGGACATAGGTAGGGTAAACAGCGGTAAACAGGGCTGTCAAAAGGGCCGCGTCCCTTCTCTTGCACAGCCTCTTTACAAACAGGAAGGCCAGGAGCGGTGACACAAGCCCGCCTATCAGGCCTTGCAGTATCCGGGCGATGGTAATCTGGAGGTACTTGTCGTGAAAAAACAGGTATACGGCGCTTAAAAACAGCGGGTAACCGGGCGTTACCCTGGCGTTGGAGACTCCCGGACTCCCTCCGTAGGGAAGGCCTTCATACCAGTAGCCGTATATTCCCCTGTCCACCAGCTGGTGGGACATGAGGTGGTAATTCCTGGCGTCGCCGGTGAGATTGAAGTTGCCAAGTTCCTTCGCTATTATGGCCGCCCTTAATAAAAGCCCGAGCAGAATCACGGCCAAAAGGCCTATCCAGGCCGCTTTATCCCTGTTTCTGTCTTCCATAAATCCTCCGTAAAGAAGCTTTAGCCCAAGTCCCCGGAAAAAGGCTTTTAGCTGTAAATGCCGACAAATTTGAGAGAAATTGCTCTCATGCCGATTATACGCCAATAATAATATAAAGGCAACCGCTATGGGCCATGCCCTTTTCACATTGGCGCGCCCGGCCGGTGAATAATAAGAGGGCTTTTATGTTTGAGCTTAACAGGGCGCTTACTTTTCAGCTCAACACCGGGCGTTAAAAAGAGGCTTTTAAGGGCCGGGAAAAAAGACAGAACCGGGGCAAAAAATATGCCCCCTGGGAAAGGCCCCGGGGAGCAAAAAATGTAGGGGCTGCCCCTAAGTTTATCCTTTTGGGACAGCCCCATGGGGCTAGCTTTACTCAATGTCGATTCTGCGGCCGCGGACTTTTCCTTTCACATTCTTGGGCAGGGTGATGGTCAGCACACCGTTGTCGTACCTGGCTTTCACGTCTTCGTGTCTTACGTTTTCAACGTAGAAGGACCTGCTGTAAGACCCGTAGTGCCTTTCCTGCCTTATATAGTTGTCCCTCTCCTCCTTGATGTGTTCCTTTCTTTCCGCCGATATGGTGAGAATGTCGTCCTTTAACTCAATCTTGATCTCTTCTTTTTTCACTCCCGGAAGCTCTGCGTCAATAATATATGAATCCTCAGTCTCCCTGATGTCCGCCCTTATGAAGTTGTAATCGGGAAAAATGGAGAGGGGCATTTCGTTGAAAAACCTGTCCACTAAGTCCCTGAATCCCCAGAAGTCGCTTCTTTTGAGCCCTTCACTGTTTCTCCTGTTGTAGGGGGTCAATCCGAACATTTTTATCCACCTCCATTAATTTGACTTTGACCATCTTTGACTTTCTATTTATTTTATACAACAGGGTCAGGAGCTATGGCAAAGCTTATTAACGGTGAATTCAGGCTAAAATAAGGCAATTATTGCCTTGCGCTTAAAATGCCTGCCCTAATCTTACTCTTCCGCTTTTTTTCACATTTTATCTCTTTTTCCTGTTAATCCCCAGCAGCCTTATCAGCTCCTCCACACTCAAAACACCGGCCGCCAGGGTCAGGACCAGGGCCAGCACTATGTTCAGGGCCACCGCCATGACGGTCACCAGCCTGGGGCCGACATTTAGAAGCCCGACCAATTCGTACATATACCTGCTTAAGGAGAATACGGCCAAAGCCACCAGGCCGGGCTTTACAATCCATCCCCTGATGTCCACAGTCATTCCCGTAGTCTTGATAATCAGCCAGAGGTTAAGGCCGCACGCGATTACCATGCTGGCTATGGTCCCCCACACATAACCCTTTATCCCATAGAGGGGCACCAGGAAATACACAAAACCTATCCTGATGCCGTAACCCACGATGGAGTCTATGAGCAGTCCCCCCTGTTTGCCAAGGCCGTTCAGTATTCCTATTAAAACCTGCTGGAGATAAATAAACACGCAGCCGAAAGAGAGCATGAACAGCATATAGCCGATGTCTTCCTTAGGGTAGATCATTCTGCCTATTTCGCCGGGATAGGACAGGAACAGGGCCCCCACCGTAAAGCCCAGGATAAAGGTTATTTGAATGGACTTGGAGATCCTGTAGTTGGCAGACCTGAAATTCCTCAGTGAAATGGCCTCGGAAATGGCCGGGACAAGGGTTGTGGCCAGGGACGAGGCCACCAGGGAAGGGAAGTATAAAAGGGGCATGGCCATACCCGTAAGCTTGCCGTATTCCTCAATGCTCTGTTTATAGCCCAATCCTCCCGCCAGGAGTCTCCGGGGGATAAGGATCATCTCCATCGCCGACATCATGGAAGTTACGGACCTGTTTATCGAGACCGGCAGTGATATGTGAAGCAGCCCTTTTATTGCGGTCCTTTTGGGCAGCAGTTTTGCCCTTGCCGCCGCCGGGCGTTTCCGCCTTTTAAAGCGGTAGATGACATAGAGCACGGCAAAGTTGGACACCTCCCCCAGCACCATGCCAACGGTAGCCAGGGCGCAGGCATATTCCAGCTCCATCCCTCCTGAATACCTGGTAACAGCTATGACGACCCCAATCCTCACTACCTGTTCCGCCACCTGGGAGAGGGCGGTGGGCGCCACGTCCTGCATGCCGTAAAAATACCCTTTCAAGGCTGAGGCGGCGGCGACGGCAGGTATAGAGGGTATGAAAAGCAGCATGGAGTAGTAAGTCCGCCTGTCCTTTAAAATAACGTCCACGATAAAGTCAATGCCTATGAGCATTGGCAGCGAAACCATTATGCCGGCCGCAAGCACCATGGCCAGGGCGCACCTGGTGATC
>JAKOSZ010000210.1 GCA_029776555.1 Bacillota bacterium
AATCTTAGGCTTTCCGGCAAAAGGGCCATTGACGTGGGCGCTTCCACCGGAGGCTTTACCAACTGTCTGCTCAAAAACGGGGCATCAAGGGTCTATGCCGTGGATGTGGGAACAGGGCAGCTGGACCCTGAGCTTAAAAAGGACTCCCGGGTAGTGTCCATGGAAAAAACGGACATAAGAAGCGTTAAAGCTGAAGACCTGGGAGGCCCTGCCGACATCGCCGCCGTGGACGTGTCTTTTGTCTCCCTGGCCAAAATCCTTCCCGCGGTAAGGGAGCTTTTAAAGAACGGCGGGGAGCTGGTCTGCCTGGTCAAGCCCCAGTTTGAAGCGGGAAGGGAAAGGGTAGGGAAGCACGGGCTTGTAAGAGACCCGGAGGTGCACGCCGACGTGCTTAAGAACGTGCTGACCCAGGCCCGGGCAATGGGGTTTGGCATAAAAGGCCTGACCTACTCACCCATTAAGGGTTCCGACAGCAACATCGAGTACTTCATTTACCTTATAAAAAGACCGGGGGAGGAAGGGGCAATCTCCCCTGACGAGATTGGGAGAGTGGTCGCCGAAGCCCATGAGCGGCTGAATTAATCCGGCTGTCAGCTAATTATTTGTTTTTTTTATTTTGTCATATATAATATTTCTGAGGGTGTTTTAGGATAAACTTGTGGGTTTTCCCCCAAAAAAGGAAGAAAGCCATGCAAAAAATCGGCGTAGTGTCCAACAGGGAAAAAGACGAGGGCTTCGCTTACGCGAAGGTTCTGGCGGACGCCCTTATTAAAACGGGCAAGGAGCTCCTTTTGCCTCCTGAGCTGGCAGAAGCCCTGGGAGAGGATTACAGGAGATTCGGAAAAGAAGACGTATTTGCAAACTGTGATATGGTGGTATGTCTCGGGGGAGACGGCACCTTTCTGAAAGCGGCCGGCATGGCCTATTACAGGGAACTCCCCATACTGGGCATTAACCTGGGAAGCCTGGGCTTTTTAACCGAGATTGACAAGGATGGCATAGAGGATGCGGTAAGGGAACTGGCAAAGGGCAATTTCAGGATAGAGGAGAGGATGGCCTTAAAGGCGGTTATAAGCAGGGGAGACGGGACGAAAGTTACCGATGTGGCCTTAAACGACGCCGTCATTTCCCGGGGGGCCTTTTCCAGGATACTTCACATTGAGATATACATAAACGACATACTGGTGGACACCTTTCCCGGGGACGGATTGATTGTTTCAAGCCCCACCGGCTCCACGGCCTATTCCCTGTCCGCCGGGGGACCCATTGTGGAACCGGATGCAAAGCTTATTATTTTAACCCCCATATGCCCCCACATTATGCACTCCAGGTCCTATATAACGGCGGCTGACAGGACGATAAAAATTTTGGTGGAAAAGGAGAGTCAGAATGAGGCCATGCTGACACTGGACGGGCAAAGGGGTTACCGCCTTGGGGAAAGGGATATAATTGAGGTAAAGAAAGCCGAAAAGCCAATAAGGCTTATAAGGATATACTCAAGGAACTTCTACGACATTTTGAGGAATAAAATATACGACAGGGCAAAGGATTTAAGAGAAAATGAAATATAACAGACACGCGAAAATCTTGGAGATCATTGAAAAAAACGTAATAGTGACCCAGGACGAGCTTGTGGCAAAGCTGAAAGAAGAAGGCATAGACGTAACCCAGGCCACTATTTCCAGGGACATAAAGGAGCTTCGCCTC
>JAKOSZ010000211.1 GCA_029776555.1 Bacillota bacterium
TAACGGGACAGAAGCGCGCTGCACCCTCATGGCAGTTACAATCTGGCGAAAGGTGAACGTCGGTAAATGAGGCATTGTCTTGGCAAGTATTTAAAATTGACAGGCTTTATTCTTTTATACGTATCTATTTATTTCATTGTCTCCAATTACATTGGTTCGGCTTTCGGCCTGTACGCCTTAATCCGGGAACTGATCCGCAACCCCCAGATTATTATAAGGGGCTTTTCCCCGGCGGAATACAACCGCGTCCTCACCCCGGTTTTTAAAAACATCATCCTTCTCCAGACCATTGCGGCGGTCTTATCCATCCCCCTGTACTTCTTTGTTTTCCACTTAAGAAGGGTGGATTTGAAAAACTTTATCCGTTTAAAAAAGACTTCTGCCGCAAATATGTTAATATCCGCCGTACTGGGAGTTGTCATCAATTTGGCCCTGTCGCTTCTTGTGGCTCTCACCGCCATAGATAAGCTCTCTCCCGAACACGAAAGGTTTATGTTTAACATCCTGACGGAAACCGGTTTATGGGTAGGCCTCATCGGGATAGGGATCATTATACCCATCACGGAGGAGCTTTTATTCCGGGGACTTGTCTTTAATGAGCTTAGAAAGAACATCCCCCTGCTGCCGTCCATACTGATCCAGGCCCTCATATTCGGCGCTTTTCACGGCAATCTGACCCAGTTTCTTTACACCTTTGTCATGGGCATCGTCCTGGCCCTGGTTTACCTATGGTCCGACTCCCTGTGGCCCCCGGTGCTGGTCCACATCTTCTTAAACAGCACCAGCATCCTGATTTCCAAGCTGGGGAACTCCGGCTGGCTGCAGCCTCTTCTTCAAATCCTGGCCCTCTTGAGCATACCCCTGACCATAGTGTTTCTCGTGGCCTTTTTCAGGGCAAACAGGCGTCAACCCCAGTTTTAGGACGTCTGTGACCAGTTTGAAGGTTTACTGCCGTAACGTCCTGCCCCCGGCAAATTGAGGGGGCTCCCCAAAGGGATGCCCGAAAAAGTTTATCCCCTTGCTTCGGTCCATCGACGCCCTGCCGCTTCCGCCGGAAACCTGGCCCGCAAAGGCTGAAAGAGAGCCGGCTTCCCCTTCGGCGGCACCCTACCGCTCCAGCCGGAGGACAGAAAACTTAGAAAAAAGCCAAATTATTTAAGGGGATTATCATTTTCCAGCTGAACAAAGCGGCCATTTCTGGTATAATATATTTACAAACCTACTATGGTGTGGAAAGGAACCCGATGTATGAATATAAAAAAAACCGGCTTTACCCGAATTGCCGTTTTTATATCTTTAGGCGTGGTGTTTACAGGCCTGGTGGTTTTGGGCTGCTTCCAGCTAAGAAAGCTTCTGACCTCCGCCGGTGAAAAAAATGGCCTGAGCCAGAGCCCCTATGTATATGACATAACGCCGCTGAGCTTCGACAGCACGGGAGTTGAAATTGACTCCGGCTTTAAAATAGTTTCGAAAGGAGCCTCCCTGTCCGAGCTTCACATCCAAAATACCCTTACCGTAACCCCCGGCGAGAAATTTGAAGTGAAAAAAATCTCTGCCAGCGAGTTCCTCATAAATTTCCTAAACCCGCTGAAGCCCAACACGGTATACGCCTTTTCGGTAAATGACCAGGTGAACAACTTCAAAAAGTCATGGGCCTTCCAGACCAAACAGGACTTCAGAGTGGTAAGGACCCTGCCCAGGGACAAGAGCACGTCGGTGCCCTTAAACTCCGGCATAGAGATAACCTTTACCCATGAAAACATCAGGGCCATGGAAGGCTTTTTTGAGATCAGCCCTGCCGTGGAGGGGCGCTTTGAATACCACAAAAACACCGCCGTATTTGTGCCTAAAAGCCTCGAGCCAAACAAAATCTACACCGTAACCGTAAAGAAAGGCCTGGGGATTTCAGACAGCCAGCAGACCCTGGCGGAAGACTATGTCTTTAGTTTCCAGACCTTAAATCCCGATGTGAAAGAAACAAGCCCGGTAAGCTTTTTGTTTTCCGATAACCTCTACAATGTTTCCTATTCCCAGGAGCCGGTTTTGGAAGTGTACGCCGACGAGAGCATGAGGGAAAAGGAGTTTGAGGTGGAAGTATACAAGTACAGCAGCGATGAGGCTTTTATCGCCAACATGAAAAAGCTGGACAGCTACCCCTGGTGGGCCTATATTGACAAGAGCTCCGTGGAATTTGACATGTCTAATCTGGAAAAAGTCCTGCAGTTTAATACAAAGCTTACCAGCAGCGGCAGCAAATACTGGTTTTCAACCTATATCTGTCTGCCTGAGAAGCTTCCGGAAGGGCATTACCTGGTTAAGGCAAGCACCGGGGACCTGGTTTCCCGTACCCACATCCAGGTCAGCGATATAGCGGCCTATATAACGGTAGGAAAGGACAAAACCCTGGCCTGGATAAACAGCACTTCCACCGGTTCGGCCATAGAAGGCGCCGCGGTGGAAGTGGAGCCGTTAAAACCCGTAACCACCGACAGCAGGGGTATTGCGGAAATCCACGAGCCCATACCTGAACCGGCCCTGGGCAGCCACTACTATTTCAAGGTCTCCCGCGGCAAAAAGCCGGTTTTCCTGGCACTGGTGCCCGTATACCGCCTGGAGCAATACTTTGGAAGCTCACTGTATTTCAACAACAACGACATAAGGAACTCTTACTGGACATACGCCTACCTGGACCGCGGGGTCTATCTCCCCGGCGACACCGTCAGGATATGGGGGCTTATAAAGCCCAGGGGCGACGAGGCCCTCCCGGCCAGCGGCCGGCTCCGCATCAGCCGCTATGGGGAAAATCCCTGGAAAAGCGATGTATATGACGTCATAGACTCAAAGGAAGTTAATATTTCAAGGACGGGCACTTACAGGGCTTCTTTTACCCTGCCCAATTTGAACCAGGGCTGGTACTATATCCAGCTCCTGTTCGGGGACCGGATAGTCACGGAGACCGTGTTTGAAGTGCGCCAGTACGTAAAACCGGCATACCGGGTCCAGTTAAGCCCCGAAAAGGACTACTACTTCTCCTGGGAGGATATAAACCTGGGCATCCAGGCCTCCTTCTTTGAAGGCTCTCCGGTACCCGGCATATCCCTTGATTACAGCTACTTCTTAGGGGAACTGTTTAAAGAGGGCAGTGTCACCTGCGACGATAACGGATACGGCCAGGTGGCCATCAGCCCCGGTGTAAACGTAAAATCCTGGAGGCCTCTGTCCCTCTACTTTAGGATGACCAACTCCCATGCCGAAGAGGAAGAAATCTCCTCCAATGTCAGCCTTCCCGTGTTCCCCTCCGACACCATGATAGAAATAGAGCACTCCGCAGCGGATGGCAAAGTCATGGTGGACGTCAGGACGAGTCTTATAGACCTGTCAAGGATATCCGGGGAAGGCAACCCTTACAATCCCGACGAATACAGGGGACAGCCGGTTGAAAAGAGGCTTAAGGTAAGGGTTTACGAAAAATACTGGGAAAAGAGGGTTGTAGGGGATTACTACGACTTCATCAACAAAAAGACGGTGGAGGAATATGAGTACTACCCTGTGCAGAAACTCCACAGGGAGTTCTCCGTTGGGACTTCCGGCGGCGTCGCAAAACTGGAATTCCCGGCTGAAAACGACAAGACCTACCTGGTGGAGGTAAGCTGCGTTGACGGAAAGGGAAGCGAAATAACCGAAGAAAGCACCATCTATACCTCCGACTACATCTTCTACAATCAAAACACCAGGATTTTCACCACTGAAACCATAGCCAAAAAATACTCCTTTACCGTGGGGGAACCGGTTTCAGTAGGCCTCTTCTGTAACGGTAAGCCGGTGGAGGAAAAGGCAGGCGAAAAGGTCCTGTTCATGATATTCAAAAACGGCCTTTTGGACTATTACATCTCGGAAAAGCCCAAGTACACCTTTACATTCGAAACAAGGCACATCCCCAACGCCTTTGTGCAGGCGGTGTACTTTGACGGCGGCTCTATACAAAACGCTAGCCTCCAGGAAGTCAGGCTTGACTATAGCGACAGAAGGCTCAACATAGATGTCAAAGCCGACAAGGCCGAGTATAAGCCCGGCGACACGGTGAACCTGGACATTAAGGTGACCGACAGCCAGGGCAAGCCCTGCATGGCTGAAGTGAATATATCCGTTGTGGACGAAGCCTTTTTCAAGATACGGGAACAGTATGTGGACACCTTAGCTTCCATTTACGGCTATTCGGTGGCTTCGGGCGTATTAACCGAGTACAACTCCAGCGCTCCGGGTTCAAGGGTGCCGGGCGGGGCCGAAATGGGAGGAGAAGGAGGCGGCGAAATAGCCGTAAGGTCTGAATTTAAAGACACGGCCTTTTTCACCTCCGTCACAACGGCGGAAGACGGCACGGCAAAAGCCAGCTTTAAGCTGCCCGATAACGTCACCTCCTGGAGGATGACCTACCAGGCGGTTACGGGCGACCTGAAGGCCGGCAGCGGCAGGACCACGCTTAACGCTTCCCTCCCGTTTTTCATCGATACCATCTTCAACGATGTTTTCATGGCGGGTGATACCCCCTCAATAACCATAAGGGCTATGGGGAGCAGGATAAAGGGCTTCGAGAGCGTAGAGTATTCCTTGCTTCTGGAAGGGCCGGACGTCAGGAAGACGTACAGGGCCAGGCAGACGGCGAGTAATTTCTGCAAGGTCTCCCTGGAAAGCCTGAAAGAGGGGAACTACAGCATAACTGTAGTAGGAAAGGCCGCTGGTTACAGCGATGCCATAAAGAGGGAGTTTAGGGTTCTTGAAAACATCCTGGAAGTTCCCAGGACCTCATACTACACCCTTGAAGAGGACCTCAAATTCGGCGCCGTGGACAAATCCCCCGTAACCCTTGTGTTTTACAACGAAGAAGTTTCCGACTTGTACAGGGCCCTGGGCGGGTTAAGATATGCCTGGGGAGAGCGGGTAGACCAGAGGCTTTCGCGCCTTAAGGCCGCCGAGTTCCTGAAAGCCTATTTTGAAGAGGAAGACCCCCTTTATTTTAACAGGGTGGACGACTTGAAAAACTACCAGTTAAGCGACGGCGGCATTGCCCTTTTCCCGTACGACAGCAGCAGCCCCGAGCTTTCGGCCAAGGTTTGCTCCCTGGCGCTGGACAGCTTCGACCGGCTGGCGTTAAAATCCTACTTCTACGACATAATCAATACCCATGACTCCCTGCCGTCAGACGTGGCCGCATCTTACTGGGGCCTGGCGGTTTTCAGGGAGCCGGTGCTTATTGAAATTAAGAATTTGCTAAAGGAAAACACCCTGGGCCTTAAAGACAGGATATACCTGGGAATAGCTCTGGCCGAACTGGGCGACCTGGACGGGGCCAGGGCCGTATATGATGAAATAACGGAAAAGCACTTAAAGCGCGCAAAGCCGTACGCCTATATCGAAGACCACGGCTTTGACAGGGATAAGATACTGGAGGTTACTTCCCTGTGTTCAATTTTGGCCATGAAGACAGACGCCCCTGAAAAGCACAGCCTGTACAGCTATGTAATGCATAACTCAGGGGTGGACCTCATTACCAACCTTGAACAGCTCATGTATATAGCCCATAACGCGCCGGCGGTCAACAAGGTCTCCAGCTTCTCCTACAGGCTTGGCGGCTCGGAAGTAAGCGTAACCCTTAACGGCTCCCGGACGTACAGGCTGGTGCTTACCGGGAAGGACTTGAACAGCATAAGGTTCGGCAGCATTAAAGGGAATATAAAAGTGGCGTTAAAATACATGGGACCTGTAGAGGACCTTATGAAGGACGGCAGCAACCTGGTTTCCATCAAGAGGGTATACACCGCAAACAACGTGGCAAAGACAGAGTTTGACCAGTCCGACCTGGTCAGGGTGGCCCTGATCATATCCTTCAGCGAAGCAGCCCCCGACGGCTTTTACAACATAACCGACGTGCTGCCGGCGGGCTTCAAGTATGTATCGTCAAGGCCGCGCCCCTCCGGCGAGAGGGTGTGGTACCCGGATGAGACCGGCGGGCAGAGAGTTTCCTTCGGAATCTACTATTCGAGGAACAACCCCTCTAAGCCCGAGCCGATAATATATTATGCAAGGGCAATTTCACCCGGTACCTTTACGGCGGACACTGCCGTCATTAAGCATTACGGGACCGACGCCGCCGGATTTTCCGGCAGAGCGACGGTCGGGATAAAATAGGATGAGCGGAGTATTTATGGTAGTCATGAAGAAAATCCTTATGTTTTTAATACCGGCAGCGGTAATTGCGGTGGTAATCTTTCTCCTGGCAAGGGAAGACAGGCCGCCCCAGGAAAGTGAGGGCAAGCTGCCTCCCGTTCAGGAAAGGCTTGTAATTCCTTCCGAAACCATAAAGTGCAAGTATTACGATGAGACTAAGTTTCAAAGGTCGGTAAACCTGGCGCGCAAGTTCAACCTGGGCGGGGCGGAAACCTGGGGCGGAATAGTGCCCCACCACCTGCTGGCAGACAGCATGATAGCCACCTTTTTTGAAACCATAGCCGGCCAAAAACCGGAAGTGGTGGTGGTAATCGGCCCCAACCACAAGGCCGTGGGCGACAGGTATATATACACCGGCGAATGGAACTGGGAAACGCCTTTCGGCATCCTGCGCACCGACAGCACCCTGGTAAAAAAGCTTGTCAATGAAAGGGGCGCCGAAAAAAGCAAGGCCCTCCTGGAGGAGGAACACTCAATTTCGATCCTGGTGCCTTATATAAAGCGCTATA
>JAKOSZ010000212.1 GCA_029776555.1 Bacillota bacterium
AAGCCGTATTTTTCAACATCCTGGGATTGCGCTCCTGCATGGCACCATTCCCCGCCTAAGTAAACATTACACCAACATAAACTATTTTTAAGCAATGAAGGCCTTTTGTCAATTCTTTTTCTCCGATTCCCCCCTCACCTTTTCATCCCGGAGGAGTTTCGGCTTTTTACAAAAAGGGTGCAAAGCGGACTTTTAAGCTGCTTCACACCGTTAAAACCCGTGCCTTCCCAATGCCATTCCTAAAGTATCAGGCGAGTTTCACTATTTCAAACCTGTCGTCCAACACTGCCCAGTTCTGGGGAAACTGCTGCCCCAGCACCCAGTAGCTTACACCCCTCAAGTTAAACTCGTTTACCAGCCTGAACTTGGCGTCCACGCTCCTGGCATCCTCAAACCAGACCTCGTGCCTGCTGCCGTCGTCGGCAGTGTAGTTAAAGAAGGGTGACTGGTACTGCTCGTTGAACCTTATGCTGGTATTGTACCTGGCAGCAAGGGCTATTGCCTGCTGGGGGCTGATCCTCCTGGCCCAGCGTCCTCCCGGAGTATAGGGCAGGGTCCAGTCGTAGCCGTACAGCGGAATGCCCATCATTATTTTCCTGCTGGGCATGACCGAAGCCGCGAACTCTATGACGTCCCTGACAAGGTTTATGGGAGCCACCGCAAAAGGAGGCCCTCCCGACCAGCCCCATTCGTAGGTCATTATGATGGAAAAATCCACAATCTCGCCGTGGGCGCGGTAGTCATGGGCCCCATGCCAGGCTCCTGTCTGCAGGTCTTCAGGTTTGGGGGCCAGGGCAGTGGAAACAAGATAGCCCTGCGGCCTCATCCTGTCCATTACCCTTCTTAAGAAATTGTTGTAAAGCTGCCTGTCCTCGGGGGGTATCCTTTCAAAGTCGATGTTCAAACTCCTGTACCCTTTCTGGCCCATGGTCCTTATGACATTGTCCATTAGGGTCTGCTGCACCTGTTCCTGGCTTAGAATCGTGTGGGCAAGGTTTGAGTCAAAATTGCCGTTCCTGAAGTTGGTTATGACCATCATGGGGGCCACCCTGTTTTCAGCCGCAGCGCTTAATATGGCCGTGTCGTTTATGCTTGTTAGGCTCCCGTCGGGATTGACCTGGTAGCTGAAGGGTGAAACATAGGTCAGGTACCTGCCCACTTCAGCCATGATCCGCCTTTCGTTTTCAGCAGTGCTTGGTTCGATGTATCCGTTTACCTCAATGGATCCGTATATATCCGTTCCCTGGGGAATCCTCAGCACCATTCCAGGATAAATCAGCGCAGAGTTGCTTATATTGTTTAATCTTGCGATAGCCTGGACTGAAGTTCCAAACCTCCTGGCAATGGACCAGAGGCTGTCCCCCGGGCGCACGGCATAAGCGGTTTCGGTGGTCGGAATCACAAGGGCCTGACCAACCACCAGGTGGGGGATGTCCTGCAAGCGGTTAGTCTCAACTATGCTTTCCATGGAGACTCCGTATCTCCTGGAAAGTGTCCAGGCAGTGTCGCCGGGCATTACTACATGAATGACCAAGTAAATCCACCTCCCAATTGACTCTTCTATTCAGTATATTCCTGAGCCTAACCAATGTTTACATAACAAGCGCGGTCCGGCCTGCCCCGGTCCTTTTTAGTGCTCGAGCCGGCTTCTTCCCCGTATGGAAACAAAGGTCTGTCTTTTTTCAGTCTTCTCTCCCGGATAAAAAAAAGGCTGTCTTTTTTATAGGGTATTGCCCCGGGAATAATCCAACCCATTGGCATAATAAAAAAGTTAAAAAGGGCGGCAAAGGCCCATCCGGCTTTGTAAACGGCGCAGCGGCAAAAAGCCGTGGAGTTTTATTTGTTTTCATGACCTGTAGTTTCGTATATAATAGTGTAGAAGGTATGCCCATTTGACTTAACGGTCAATTTGGCTGCCCCTTCGGAAGAGTTACAAATTTTTTTAGGAGTGTTGAAATTGAAAAATTTACCGTTGTATGAAGTGCGCCGTATAGAGAACCTTAAGGATATGCTGGAGTCCAGTGCTGCCCTGTTCGGAAACAAGCCCGCTTTTCTATATAAACCCAAAGGAGAAAGCGAATATAAGCCCATACTGTACAGCCAGTTCAAAGAAGACGTCGACTCCTTCGGCACCGCTCTTATAAACCTGGGGCTCAAGGGAAAGAGGATTGCCCTCATTGGTGAAAACAGGTACGAGTGGACGGTGTCCTATCTTGCCGTGGTCAACGGCACGGGAGTAATAGTGCCTCTTGACAAGGAACTGCCTGAAAACGAGATTGAAAGCCTTTTAAAGAGGTCTATGGCCGACGCCATTATATTCTCGGGGGCAAAAGGAGACGAGATCAGGAACATTGACAGAAAGGGCACCAGTGTCCGCTATTTCATAGACATGGACGCCGACGAACACAGCGAAGACACCCTCTCCTTCTGGCAACTCATTTCCCAGGGCCGGGAAATGCTGAAAAACGGCGACCGGAGTTTTATTTCCGCCGAAATTGACAGCGAGGGGATGAGCATTCTGCTCTTTACTTCAGGGACTACCGATTTTTCCAAGGCGGTGATGCTGTCCCATAAAAACATCACCTCCAACCTCATGGCCATGTGTTCCATGCTGTATATTGACGAAAAGGACACCTTCCTTTCCATTTTACCCATACACCACACCTATGAATGCACCTGCGGTTTCCTCTGCCCCATTTACAGGGGCTGCACGGTGGCCTTCTGTGAAGGGCTCAGGCACATTTTGAAAAACCTGCATGAGGCAAAGGTTACCATCATGCTTGGGGTTCCCCTCATTTTCGAAACCATGTACCGCAGGATATGGGAACAGGCAGGGAAAAAACCCGGCCTTAAAAGCAAACTGAAGCTGGGGCTGTTTTTAAGCAAGCTTCTTAAAAAATTCGGCATTGACGTGACCAAAAAGCTGTTTGCCCCCATTCATGAGAGCTTCGGAGGACACATAAGAATCCTCATAAGCGGAGCGGCGGGAATTGACCCCCATGTAGCCAAAGGCTTCAGAGACCTGGGCATACACTTTGTGCAGGGCTACGGCCTTACCGAGTGTTCTCCCATAGTTACGCTGAACCGGGATTTGGATTTCAAGGACGACGCGGCGGGGATTCCCCTTCCCAACCTCCAGGTAAGGATAGATAACCCGGATTCGGAGGGAATCGGCGAAATTGTGGTGAAAGGCCCCAGCGTCATGTTAGGCTACTACGGGGATAACCAGGACATTACAAAAGAAGCCTTCAAAGACGGCTGGTTCCTCACCGGGGACCTGGGCTATATTGACCGCGACGGTTTTATTCACATCACCGGCAGAAAGAAAAACGTAATAGTCACGAAGAACGGCAAAAACATATTCCCCGAAGAAATTGAGACCCTCCTGAACAGGCTTGAATATGTTAAAGAGTCCATGGTTTACGGCAAGTACGACCAGGAATCCGACGACATGGTGGTAATGGCTGAAATCGTCCTGGACACCGAAAAGCTCCAGGAGGACTTTGGGAATGAACCTCTTTCCCTTGACACAGTCGGCTCCATTATCAAAGACGGGATAAAAAGCATCAACAGCAAGCTGGTGAATTACAAGCACATTAAGGGCTTTACCATACGGGAAACTGAATTTGCCAAAACCACCACTAAAAAGATAAAGAGGTACGTGGAACAGCGCCGTTAATAAATGATATATTTGCTGGGAAATTTTTTGCCTGGTATTGTATGCAGCCTGGCACTGTGATATAATCTACAGCAAAGCAATGTGATTTAATTAGTTTTTTGACCCTTTACCTCCTTATAATTCGGGGAAGGAGCCAAAAACCAGTTAAATCCAGTTATAAGGAGGTAAGTTTTAATGGCCGACAAGGTGCTAACTTGTAAGGATTGCGGGGCGGAGTTCATCTTCACCGAAGGCGAGCAGGCTTTTTACAAGGAAAAAGGGTTCCAGAACGAACCCCAGAGGTGTCCCGACTGCAGGAAGATCCGCAAACAGCAGAGAAGGTACAACAGTGACTTCGGTTATGGCGCAAAAAGCGGAAAGAGGTACTAAACCGGACCGAAAAAAAGGAGGCTTACAAACAAGCCTCTTTTTTATTTCCTGTTTTCATCCGCCGGCATCCCCTACCCCCTGACAGCCCCGGCGGCAGCGATGAGCCTTTCTAAGGCAAGGCCCTGCTTTAAATTTAAGGCCTTTTTTAGCTCTTCATAGGCCTGCAGGGCTTCCCTGTTGGGCCCCTGGACCTTTTCCGCCCTTATCATGAGGTTTTTAGGCGAATCCAGCGGTGACACATACTCCACTATGGAAACCTTGTAGCCCAGGGCTTCCAGCAGCAAAGCCCTCATGCCGTCGGTCAGCACGTCGGCCATTCTCGCCTTGAGTATGCCATGCTTTAAAATCTTATGGAAAGGTGGATAGGAGTAGCTGCTCAAAAGCTCCCTGTGGCAGCATGGCACCATTACCATGGAGTGGACATTGTTGTTCACTGCCAGCGCCATAGCCTCGTCAGTGGCGGTATCACAGGCGTGAAGGCTTATTACCAGGTGTATCTTCCCTGTGACTCTATAGCCTTTTATATCGGTGACCTCAAACTCCATGTTGCGGTACCCCAGGTTTTGTGCCATCTTCCTTGAAGCCTCTATTACCTGCGGGGAACTGTCCAGACCGATGAAATGGCAGGGCTTCCTTAACACTTCCCTGATGTAGTAGTTGAGCACAAAGGTGAGGTAAGACTTGCCGCAGCCGCAGTCCAGCACTGTAATGCTCCGGTGGAGCTCAGCGAGGCTTTTAAGAAGGTCATCTATGAG
>JAKOSZ010000213.1 GCA_029776555.1 Bacillota bacterium
GAGTAGAATACATAACCTTTTTTATCTTGCCTGCGGCCTGTATGGCGCTGGCCAGCTGTTCCAGCACATCAAAGCTGTCCATTTTGTTTCCTTCCCTAATATGTTAACCTACTAATTAATTCTATGACGGACTTTTTCCACAGGTTACATTTCGGGGGAAGGTGTTTAAAAACCGGTGGGTTTGGAATTGTTAAAACCGTTTTTACGGATTAAGCTTGCCGGCAGGTACACGATATCATTTATGCAGGAGACAAATATGTCGAGCAGCCAGGGATTGAATTGGCCTCCGGAGGCTTTCAGGTTGTCAAGGGCTTCCTTGTGGCTCATGGCATTCCTGTAATGCCTTTTGGAGGTCATGGCGTCGAAGCAGTCGCAGAGGCTTATTATTTGAGATATAAGAGGGATTTGGTCGCCTTTCAGGCCCGCGGGATAGCCCGTTCCGTCGTATTTCTCATGGTGGTGGTAAACACTTAAGTAAATCTCTTTGTTGTAGCCGCGCTTCATTAAGTATTCCATGCTCAGGCAGGAGTGGAGCTTCATGGCGTCAAACTCTTCGGGAGTGAGCCTGCCCTTTTTTTTCAGTATGCGGTTGTTGATAAAGAGCTTGCCTATATCGTGGAAAAGGGCGCAGGTAAAAACGGTTTCGGGATCGCAGGAGCCGAGAAACAGTGCGAAATTCTTACTGTATATTCCAACGTTTATGGAGTGTTGATACGTATAAATATCTTTTCGCTTCAACGACTTAACTGCGTCAAATGGCGTCTCCATTACTGCTTCTCCTCTTTTGTATATTTCTGCACACTCTTCGGCGACAACATTTTTCACATACATTCTAATAGACGACATAATCCGTGTCAATGATTTTATAAATAAACATTTTATACATGATACATGCAGGAAGCGTTATCTACAACACAAAAAATACAGTATTAATCAGTTAACCTTTTCCCTGGTAAAAAGACGGAGCATATTGCGGACGCCAAAGGGGATTAAAGTATGGAAAAACGCCTTTGAATGTTATATAATTTTTAACAACGCGGCAGGCTTAACATAATGAGCTATAATATTATAAGCTGCACCCGGGTTCATTAATCTTATGAGGGGTTATGGGCATATGAACAGTTTTCGTGAGGAGCTTTGCAACTCAAAACGGGTTGTAGTTAAAGTCGGCACTTCAACCATTACTTATGAAAACGGAGATATCAATTATACCAGAATGGACAGACTGGCCATGGCTCTGTCGGAGCTGGCCAACCAGGGGAAAGAGGTTATTCTTGTCACTTCGGGAGCCATCGGGGTAGGGGTTGGAAAACTGAAACTGCCCGGAAGGCCGTCCACCATAAGGGAGAAACAGGCTGTGGCAGCCGTAGGCCAGTGTGAGCTTATGCACATTTACAGCAAGCTTTTTTCCGAATACAGCCATATCGTAGGACAGATTCTGCTCACCAGGGACGTTATGGTCAACAGCAGCGGAAAACAAAACGTCATAAACACTTTCGAGACCCTGCTGGAGATGGGGATTATCCCAATAGTGAACGAAAATGACTCGGTTGCTGTTGAAGAGATAGAGGTAGGCCAGACCGACACCTTCAGCGAGAACGACACCCTTTCGGCCCTGGTGGCCAAGCTCATCGGGGCAGACCTTCTCATAATCCTTTCCGACATAGACGGCCTTTATGACGCAGACCCCAGGAAGAACGCTTCTTCCAAAAAAATACCCACCATCCTGGAAATAACCCCGGAAATCGAGAAGTTCGCCGACGGCGCCGGAACCCAGAGGGGGACCGGCGGAATGGTTACTAAGCTCAACGCGGCAAAGATTGCCGTTTCTGCGGGTGTTAATGTGGTGCTTGCCAACGGGGATGATCCCTTTGTCATAATTGACATTTTAAAGGGGAAAGAGATTGGCAGCTTATTTGTGGCGCAAAAGCCTATGTGTATTCTCTCTCAATCCCGCTGTCCAAAAGAAGGGGGTTGACGTCCAAGACCACCGTATCTCCCGCTTTGGCGTCGGTTTCCGTCAGGTCTATGACCATGTTGTGGGTGTTTATCCTCCCAAGGACCCTTGCCTTCCTGCCGTTGACATTGACGTAAATGCGCCGGTTCAGGAGCTTTATGTCATGGAAGATATAGCGCAGGATATCCCTTAGCCTGAAGGTGTCCTTTGTCTTTTCCACGCCGAAGCCGTCGCTGAATCCTACGGGTATTGTGCCTATCCTGGACGCCCTTTTCAGCCTGCAGGTATTTGCGTAGCCGATGTTCCAGCCTGCGGGCAGGTCCTTGACTTCTACAATCTGCGCAGTCAGATAGCCGATTCTCTTTAAACCGTATCCGTCAGCCAGGGGCAGCCTTCCCAAGAAAGCCGAACCTATCCGCACCGCATCCAGGTGCATGTCCTTAAAGCGGAGGAATGCACATGAATTGGCTATGTGGAGCATGCCGGGGTCGATGCCCTTTTGCTTCAGGGTTTGTACTGCGGCAAGAAAGCGCTCAAGCTGCTTTAGGCTTGCCCCGGGTTTTTTTCCGAAAGAGAAGGACAGGTGGGAATAGGTTCCGGTTATTTTAACAAACTCAAGGGATTTAAGGGTTTCCGCCCGGTTTTCCAGCTCATGGGGCAGGAAGCCGAAGCGGCCGAAACCGGTGTCCAGCTTAAGGTGTGCTTCCGCTTCAACACCGGCATTCCTGCCGGCATCGTCCAGGAGCTTCGCCGAATGGACAGAGCTCAGCGTGGCGACAATTCCGTTGGATACGATCTCCTGGGCCTCCAGAGCTGTGGCAGGGGGTGTAAAGAGAAGAATTTTCCCTTGGACGCCGCAATCCTTTAAAGCCAGGGCCTCGCTTAAGTCAGACACGGCAAAAAAATCTATTCCGTGCTCAGACAGCAGGCGGGCATATTCGCTTAGGCCAAGGCCGTAACCGTTGCCTTTCAGCACGGCGATGATGACGGAGGACGTCATTGCCTTTATGGTTTCAATGTTTTCAATGAGCTTGTCCTTTTCAATTATCAGCTTTTTCATTGGAAGCATCCTTTCCCCTGCGGCTTAAGGAAAAGAGGGCCGACCTTATGCTTCTTAAACAGCGAAAGCCCTTTTCCGCCATAAAGTAAACGAAAGGTTTGAACACATAGTTTACCTCGCCCACCAGTTCAACCAGGGTGCCGTTAAAGCCCTTTTTAAAGCGGTATATGCCGTAAAGGGGGTTCTTTTCGTCCAAATCCCCCGACACTCCCCTGAAGTCGTAGACCTCACACCCGTTATTAAGGGCCCATTTTATTGCTTCCCACTGGAGCAGGTAGTTGGGCATCAGGTTCCTGTGCAGGTTGCTGCTGCCGCCGTACAGGTACCAGCACTTTTTGCCGTAGGCTATTACTATGATGCCGGCTATTGTCTTTCCGTCATAACGAGCCAGGTAAAGCCGCATGTGCTGAGGGCCCATGGAGTCATACATGTTGTAAAAATACTGGATGGACCTGGGCACGAACTTGTCCCTTACGGCGGTTTCAACATAGCAGCTGTAAAATTCGGGTATGTCGTCCCGGCCCCCTGCTATGACCTCCACTCCCCTGCGGGCCGCAAGCCTTATGTTGTACCTGCACTTCTGCTGAAAGGACATTATGAGCTCCTCTTCGGTCTTGCCTTTTATATCAAGCCTGTATACAAAGCGGGGGTTTATGCCTTCAAAGTTTTTGGAGCTGTTCTTTATCTCAAACCCCAGGTCTTTCACGATTTTTTCAAACCCGGCGTCCCCTCTTTCCACGTCGGGTTCCATGATGAGAACATAGGCATTGCAGGTCTTGGCCAACTGCTTTGCCCCGTCCAGGAGGGCCTTAATGGTTTCCGCGTCGTGAGGGTCGCACACCGGCGCCCGGGAGGACAGCATTATGGAGTAGTTTAAAAAAGGGGTCCTGCGTATGAGGACATTTATTGCGCCTCTTATGGCGCCGCCTTCGTCGGTTGCCAGCAGGATTTTACTCTCCCACTGGGATTTTACCCTTGCCCATTCCGGAGACTGGGCGAAATGGCATTTGGGGTGCGATATGAGAAAAGCCTTGTATTCTTCCGGGTTGCTGCAAACGGATATCCGCACGTTCAATTCCTCCTATACTCGTCCAGGTAGTTCACAAACTCGTTGTAATAAACTATCGAGTGTATCTTTTCTTTATAGACCCTTTTAAGGAGATCATAGAAATTATTGCCGAGTTCGGCGGCAAGTTTTCCGAAATAATAAGCTGCGTCATTGTAAACATACTGGCAGTATTCATCGTAAGACGAATAATCTTCTAAGCGTTTCTTGAGAAAGCCCATGTTGGGTTCCATGAACCTGGCTTTTCCTCCCGCAAGAACGGAGGAGAGGTAGTTTACCAGGCCTTCATCAAAAAACGGCTCATTGATCTGGTCTGTTCCGATTATACCATAAAACCACTGGTGCAGC
>JAKOSZ010000214.1 GCA_029776555.1 Bacillota bacterium
AAAGGCTATGGCGGCGATATGGCCATAACCGTAGGGATAGACATGGATGGCAAAATAACAGGGGTAAAAATAGGGGACCACAAGGAAACACCCGGCCTGGGCAGTAAGGCCGCGGACAAGGAATTCCTGTCAAAGCTTTCCGGCTTTGCGCCCCAAAAGCCCCTCACGGTAGTTAAGAACGGCTCAGGATCGCCTGAGGAGATAGACGCCATAAGCGGCGCAACGGTAACCTCAAGGGCTGTTGTGGGAGCAGTCCAGGCTGCGATGGACGCTTTTGGCCAGCTTAGGGATTAGGGGGGTATGTGAAATGGGAGCCATTAAGACCATAACCAACGGGATAATTAAGGAGAATCCCACTTTCAGGCTGGTGCTGGGCACCTGCCCCACCCTTGCCATCACCACGTCGGCCTCCAACGGGATTGGCATGGGCATTGCGACCACACTGGTGCTCCTGGGGTCAAACGTGGTTATTTCGCTTACCAGGAAGCTGATTCCCGACAAGATCAGGATTCCGGCGTTCATAACCATAATAGCCGGTTTTGTCACCATAGTTCAGCTGCTTTTAAAGGCTTACCTGCCGGCCCTGGACAAGACGCTGGGCATATATATTCCGCTCATAGTGGTGAACTGCATAATCCTTGCCAGGGCTGAAATGTTTGCCAGCAAGAACGGGGTGTTTTTATCCGCGCTGGACGCCATAGGCATGGGAGCCGGGTTTACGGCGGCCCTCCTCCTGATGGGATCGGTAAGGGAGTTCCTGGGGAACGGCACCGTTTTTGGGCTGCCGGTCAGCCGGGATTTTGTTCCGCCTGCCGTAATCATGATACTCCCTCCGGGAGGCTTCATGGTCTATGGCATAATAATAGGGGTTTTGAACAAGCTGACAGGGGGCAGCGTATCAAAGGCTTGCCGCAGCTGCAAGGACATGCGCTGCGAGGCCTGCGGCAAAGTTGAAGAGGGGGTCACGGCCTGATGAAGGAGATACTGGTTATAATATTGAGCGCCGTACTGGTGGAGAATTTCGTACTGGTTAAGTTTTTGGGCATATGCCCCTTCCTGGGGGTATCCAAGAGGCTGTCTACGGCGCTGGGCATGAGCGGTGCCGTGATTTTCGTAATGACCATCACTTCGGTAGTGACATGGGCGGTTTACAGGTACTTTCTGGTGCCTCTGGGGCTGGAATACCTGGAGACCATAGCCTTCATACTGGTAATCGCGGCCCTGGTACAGTTTGTGGAGACGGTTTTAAAGAAGACGGTTCCGCCCCTTTACAGGGCTTTAGGCATATACCTCCCCCTTATCACCACCAACTGCGCCGTGCTGGGTGTGGCGCTGCTCAACATCCAGAAGTATAACGTTTTTGAGAAGCTCTCCCTGGCTAAATCAACGCTGTACGGCTTTGGAGCAAGTTTGGGCTTTTCCATGGCCCTGGTCATTTTTTCAGGGGTGAGGGAGCGCATGGAAAAGGCGGACATACCAGAAGCTTTGAAAGGCTTCCCCATAGCCTTGATAGCAGCCGGGCTTGTCTCCATGTCCTTTTTCGGATTCCAGGGACTTTTCAGGTAAGGGGTTAAAAACCACCGGGACGCCTTTTACCCCTGCTTCTTTGCATGCTGCCGGGAAGCAAAAAGGGCAGGAGGCGCCGGTAAATCAGGAAGATCAGGAGCGTTTTAAGTAAGGAAGAACGGGAGTGTTTTAAGATGCTGACCGAAGTTATAGTTGCGGTGGCTGTACTGGGAGGAATGGGGCTTCTCTTTGGTTTAGGCCTGGCCTATACCTCCAGGAGGTTTGCCGTGGAGGCGGAAGAACGCGTTGCCATGATCCGCCAAGTCCTTCCCGGAGCCAACTGCGGAGCCTGCGGCCTATCGGGATGCGACGCCTTCGCCGAGGCAGTGGCGGCGGGCAAGTGCCCGGTGGACGGCTGCCCCGTAGGCGGGCAGAAGACGGCCACGGAGATTGCCCGGATCCTGGGAGTGGAAAGCAAGGATGTAAAGAGGCTTGTGGCCAGGGTCAAGTGCGCCGGCGGCAACAGCCGCTGCGGCACAAAATATAAGTACAACGGGATTGCAAGCTGCAGGGCTGCCGCCAGCCTGTACGGCGGGCAGAAGTCGTGTTTCTACGGCTGCCTGGGGCTGGGGGACTGCGTCAGGGCTTGCCAGTTTGAGGCAATAAAAATTATTGACGGCGTCGCTGTGGTGGACGAAAACAAGTGCACCAGCTGCGGCAAATGCGTAAAGGCTTGCCCCAAGAACCTGATTGAGCTCATACCGGAAAGCTGTAGATTCACCGTATACTGCTCAAGCCTTGACAGGGGAGCCCTTGTGAGGAAGATCTGTTCCGTGGGCTGCATAGGCTGCAGGCTGTGCGTAAGGAGCTGCCCAAGGAAGGCCATATCCATGGTGAAGGAGGTCCTTGCCCGCATAGACCCGGACCTTTGCGACAACTGCGGCGAATGCGAGAAGGTCTGTCCCACCCATTCCATCCGCTGCAGTGACACATTGGCGTTGGAAAATAAGAGCCAGGCAGGGTGAGGAATTTTATTTAACTTCCACCAGCGCCATGGCGATGTCGTCGGGTATGTTTGAGTCGTCGGCTATGCCGGCGAATTCACAGGCTTCCTTCAGTATTTCTTCGAGAAGGCGCTGGGGTTCAAGCCTTGAGCCCAGCAGCCTGTCCAGAATGCGTTTGTCTCCGAACTGCTCCTTCCGGGAGTTTTTCAGTTCCATTATGCCGTCGGTGTAAAGGAAAATCCTGTCCCCGGGGTTCAGGCTGAGGGACTTGTCCTCATAACGGGCTTCCTCCAGCCAGCTGCTTATTGGGATGCCCGGGGAGATGAGGAGCTCAATCCTGCCGTCTCCGTACACCACCGGGAAAAGTCCGTGACCGGCATTGGAGTATGTCATGGTGCGTTTTTCCAGGTCCAGCACGGCATAGAAGACGGTAATGTAGAGGTCGGGGTCGAAGCGGGCGGCGTTGTAGTCCCTGTAGAGCCTGGTAAGGGCCGCGGCGGGGGAGGACAGGGTCCTGTCCAGGGTCGACCTTAGGAAGACAGTGAGCATGGCCGCCGAGACGCCGTGGCCTGACACGTCGGCAATGTAAATCCCGAAGCGGTTTTCATCCAGGGGGAAAATGTCCAGGAAGTCTCCTCCCAGGGTTTCACAGGGCCTGTATACAAAGGAAAAGCTTAATTTCCCGTCGGAGAATTTCCCGGGCAGCATGCTGGACTGAAGCCTCTTTGCCATTTCCAGGTCCTGCCGGAATTTCTCGTTCTGCCGGGCCAGCTGTTCCTGGAGCTGCTTCACATGGGTGACGTCCCTCAGCACCTCCACTACGGCGTTAATCTTTCCGTCCTCGTCTCTTACGGGAGAGCTCATGACGGAAAAAATCCTGTTGCCGATAACCTCTTCCTTTTCGTGGGAAAAACCTTCAAACACAGCTTTCCGGCTTATACAGTTTTCACAGGGGGAATCCCTGCCCAGGACTTCATAGCAGAACCTCCCCCTGGGGTTCTTCCCAATCCCTTCCACCATGGCCTTGTTGGCGTAAATGACCCTGTTATTGCGGTCGATGACCCTTACCCAGTCGTACATGCCGTTTAATATGTACGCGGTGAACTTGCAGTCCAGGTTAACTTCTCCGTTCTCCGCTCTTTCGGGAATGTAATTCATATTTTCCCCCCCTGGCCAGCCTGACAAAAAAGCCGGCGCTTTTTAAAAATGATACCAAATACGACGGGCTTGGGCAATAAGGCCGATTTTTTCTCTTTCGATGCGGCTTAAGGAAATAAAGGCAAAAAACGTGATTTTTTCCTTTAAGGAGACTTAAGCCCGCCGGAGGGGTTAAGCGCGGCAATGAGTAATAATAGGGCGGGGGCAGGTAATAATAATATACAAGTAAATGTTTTATCTTTACCGGGAGAGCGGCCATGCTCAAGCAGGCAGGGAAAGTTAAGAAATACATCCACGTAGACAGCTCCAGCGCGCTGCTGGATTTTACCGATGCCCTGTACGACCTCATACGCAGGGGATTGGAAGAGGGTTACAAGACCCTGGTGTTCCTTTGCATCGGTACCGACAGGTCTACCGGCGACAGCCTGGGCCCGCTGGTAGGGTATAAAATAGGCAGGTTCAGGTATGGGAACGTCCGCGTCTACGGAAACCTTGACAATCCCGTACACGCCGGAAACCTGGACCTGGTGGTGCAGGAGATAAAAAGCCGGCACGACAGGCCTTTTATCATAGCCATAGACGCCTGCCTGGGAAGACTGGAAAACGTGGGCTGCCTCACCGTGGGGGAAGGGTCCATCAAGCCCGGTTCGGGCGTAAACAAGGATTTGGAACCGGTAGGGGACATACATATAACAGGGATTGTAAACTTCGGGGGGATAATGGACTTCTTAATACTTCAGAACACCCGGCTGGCCCTGGTAATGAAAATGGCGGACATTATTGCCGCCGGCATAGGTTATGTGCTATGGAAAACACTGAATGACAGGAAAAAAAGGTGCGGCGCAAGCGGCGACGGCTGAAGTGCTCCCGGCTTGCCTGCGCAGCACCGGCTCTCCTATTAATAGGTTTCGCAAAATACTTCGAAGAATCCCTGGGGATGAGCGCAGGACGGACATGTTTCGGGAGCCTCGTTTCCTTTGTGGATATAGCCGCAGTTGCTGCACTTCCAGCGGACAACGGAGTCCTTCTTAAACACCTTGCCCTCTTCCAGGTTCTTAAGGAGCTTTCTGTACCTCTCCTCGTGGTGCTTCTCCACCTCGGCTATTTTTCTGAACACAAAGGCTATTTCAGGGAAACCCTCTTCGTCGGCTATCCTGGCGAATTCGGGGTAAAGCTTTGACCACTCATCGTTTTCGCCCTCGGCAGCCGCCAGGAGGTTGGCCTTTGTATCGCCCAGGGCCACCGGGTAGTCGGCGGTTATTTGCACGTTCCCCGGGTTGAAAGCGGCGCTTAGGAACTTGAAGAACCTCTTGGCGTGCTCTTTTTCATTTTCCGCCGTCTCCGTAAAGATGTTGGACATCTGGACATAGCCTTCTTTTCTTGCAACGGAAGCATAGTAGGTATAGCGGTTTCTTGCCTGGGATTCGCCTGCGAAGGCTTTCAAAAGGTTTTCAGCGGTTTTGGTTCCATGAAGTGATTTCATCATATCCCTCCTGTTATTTTATTTCTGACTTCCAAAGCCCGTGAAGGTTGCAGTAAGCGTAGACTTCCGCATCCTTTTTGTCGCAGAATTCGGCTTTGGGTTCGCTGTTGGGATTAAGATACACCCTCTCGGACCCGCTGTCGGATACTACGGCAATCCACTCTATGTAGTGTTCAGGTATCATGGGATGGGGCTGAGAACCCACCCGGACGATGATCTTGCCGTCCTTCCTTTCCGCCACCGGGACGTGTTTTTCGGCAGAAGCGTCTTCCGTGTTGGGAACGAGCTCTGTCATCGGGCTGCCGCAGCAGACCAGCTCTCCACCTCCGTCGTTTATCAGCTCAACTAAATTGCCGCATATCTCACAACGGAAAAACCTGGCTTTATTTTTCATTAAAAGCCCTCCTTTTTAATATTTTAAAACATATACGTTAAATATACCACCGAAAAAATAAACGAAACGCCCTTTTTAAAACCAAAACCAAGGGGACGGTTCTCCTGGTATACAACATAACCAAGGGGACGGTTCTCCTGGTACAGACCAGGGGGATGGTTCTCCTGCGCACTTCTTTTCAGATACTGCAAAACTGGAACACGAGGAGACGTACATTTTCTGCGCTTATTTTCGTATTGTTATATCGAGAACACATAGGGACGGAGAACACATAGGGACGGTTCTTTTGTGCTTTTCTGTCCGGATAGCACAAAACCAGGCTGTATGTGCACAAGTGGACGGTCCTTTTGCCAAACCCTTTTTGAATGTTTGAAAGACTCTGCAATTCC
>JAKOSZ010000215.1 GCA_029776555.1 Bacillota bacterium
ATGAGCCTTTCCAGGGAAATGCCGTAATATTCCACCAGGTCCCTTACGCTTTCACCGCTTAAATTCATGAAAGTCTGGGGTTTGGCAAGAAGAACTTTCTGCCCCTCCAGGTCCCACTCTCCTATCAGGGCCTTACATTTAAGTTTTTTAACCTTCACCCCGCTTCTTGCCGCCAGGGCGTCGATGGTCTTAAACCCCATGTTGTGCCTTGTATCCGCATATTTTAGTCCCGGGTTTCCCAACCCAACCACCAGGTACAAATCCGACAACTTAAGCACCTCATTACAATTATTAGCAGCGCATATCTTAATATACCACATTTTCATGTCCCCTGCCCGGGGAAAGGGGCATTCCGCCAGCCAATTACTGCCCTTCTATCCCCGAAAAAAAAAGCTCCCTTGTAAAGGAAGCTTTTTGTATATCTCCAAGGTCGGCCGCATTTCAGTCAATCCTGGAAAAGCGTGCTGATGGACAAATCCTTGTAAATTCTCTCTATAGCCTCGGCAAACAGTCCCGCCACCGAAATGGAAACGATCTTGTCTATTTTCTTTTCTTCGGAAAGCGGGATTGTGTTGAGGGTAACCAGTTCATTTATCGGTGACTCTTCAATCAGTTTGATTGCCGGTCCTGACAGCACGCCATGGGTACAGCACGCGTGTATTTCCTTGGCCCCGATTTCGGCCAGGGCATAAGATGCGTTCACGATGGTGCCGCCCGTGTCCACCAGGTCGTCTACCAGGATGGCCCTCTTGCCCTGCACATCCCCGATAACGTTCATAACCTCGCTGACATTGGCCTTGGGCCTTCTCTTATCAATAATCGCAAGAGGTATATCCAGCTTTTCGGCTATCATCCTTGTCCGGGTCACATTCCCTACATCGGGGGATACCACCGTCACATCGTCCAGTTTGCCGAATTTTTTCCTATAATAGTCCACCAGGAGCGGCACACCCAGCAGGTGGTCGACGGGTATATCAAAAAATCCCTGGAGCTGCGGAGCGTGCAGGTCCATGGTAAGCACCCGGTCCGCCCCCGCCACGGTAATCAGGTTGGCCACCAGTTTTGCCGAAATGGGGTCCCTGGCCTTTGCCTTCCTGTCCTGTCTTGCGTAACCGAAATAGGGAATAACTGCCGTGATGCGCCCCGCCGAAGCCCTTTTCATAGCGTCAATCATGATTAAAAGCTCCACCAGGTGGTCGTTTACAGGGGGACAGGTGGACTGGATTATAAATACGTCCGACCCCCTTACTACCTCTCCTATGGATATCTGGGTCTCTCCGTCGCTGAACTTCCCTACCGTCGCTTTCCCCACCGATAAACCGAGCTTAGCGGCTATCTCAGCGGCCAGATCCCTGTTTGAATTACCGGTGAAAATCTTTATATCCTTCCCATGCAAATTCATAAGTACCTGACTCCCATCGTATTTTTTATAACAAGAAAGCGTTCCACCCTCTTAAGCTCCTGAGGGTTTCTCTACCTAATCGCTGCCGTTTCCAGATGAAAAGTACAAGTCCTGCATTACTCCGAATTCTTCTTCCTTCTGACCATGCCCCTTTTTAGCACCCATCCCTCTTTAATCACTTGCCTGCAGCGGGCAACAGCCAGGGCATTTTCTGGTACTTCGTCGGTTATGGTGGACCCTGCCGCAATATAACTGTCCTTATGCACCACCACCGGCGCCACCAGGTTGACGTTGCAGCCCACAAAGGCGTTATCCCCAACCACGGTCCTGTGCTTTTTCTTTCCGTCGTAGTTTACGGTAACTACCCCGCAGCCAAGATTTACGTTTTCCCCAATATCTGAGTCTCCCACATAGGTAAGATGAGATATGCTGGTGCCCCTGCCCACGGTGGAGTTTTTCACTTCCACAAAGTCGCCGATTTTAACCCCCATCCCTATTTTGCTTCCGGGTCTTAAATAGGCAAAAGGCCCTATGCGGGTATTGCTCTCCACTGAGCTTTCCATGACAACGGAATTGTCTACCACTACCGAATCGGCTATGGTGGCGGAAACCAAGCGGCTGTTCGGTCCTATTATACAGTCCTCTCCTACAACCGTCAAACCTTCCATTATGGTTCCGGGATACACCACCGTGTCGCGCCCTATTTTGACATCGGCGTCGATATAGGTGTTTTCCGGGTTTATTATGGTAACTCCCGACTGCATAAGGCTTAAGTTGATTCTCTTCCGGGCGATATTGGACACTTCCGCCAGCTGGGCCCTGTCGTTTATTCCCAGCACCTCCGAGGGGTCCGCCACTTCCAGGGTTCCCACTTTATATCCTTGGGTATTTAATATTTCAATTACGTCAGTCAGGTAGTATTCCCCCTGACTGTTGTTGTTTCGAAGCTTTTTTAAGGCCTCCAGCAGGTACCGGACCGTAAAACAGTACATGCCGGAGTTTACCTCTGAAATGCCCTTCTGCTCCGGCGTTGCGTCCCGCTCTTCCACAATGCGCTCCACATTGCCTTCTTTTCCCCTTATCACCCTTCCGTAGCCATAGGGATTCTTCATTACCGCGGTGACAAGGGTGGCTGCGTTTCCGCTCTCAATGTG
>JAKOSZ010000216.1 GCA_029776555.1 Bacillota bacterium
ACCTCGGTTACCTGGTCCACAACAAAGCCGGCAGAGATGTCCTCGTGCTTTAAAATGACAATCCTGGTGTCCTCGGTGTACTCAACCGTAGGAAGGTTCAGCCTTTTCCTCAGGTCTATCACCGGCACTATTTCGCCCCTTAAGTTAATGACCCCTAAAACAAATTCCGGCGTTTTAGGTACCCTTGTGATGGTCTTCATCTCTTCAATAATGGTTACCTTGTTTATATCAAAGCCGTATGACTCCTCACCCAGCCTGAAGGTTACAAACCGTTTCACCTGTCCCGCACCTGTTCCGTTCATCTCACCAATCCCCCCTAAACAATTGAAGCGACGTCAAGTATAAAGGCCACATTGCCGTCTCCAAGGATTGTGGCGCCGGCAATGGCTTTTATCCCCGACAGAAGCTTGCCCACGGACTTCACCACTATCTCCTGCTGCCCCAGAAGGTTGTCCACCAAAAGTCCGTACAGCTTCTCACGCTTCTTTACCAGTATAACCTTCAAAAGCTTCTGCTGTTTCTCTTCCTTTTTCACTTCCAGGAGCCTGTCCAGCCTTACCAGCGGGATAACCATATTCCTCACCAGTATGACTTCCTGTTTTTGAACCATTCTTATTTCGTCCGGCGCAACCCGGACAATTGAGCTTATAGAGCTGATGGGTATGGCGTACTTCTCATTCCCTACCAGGACCATAAGCGCCTGGATTATGGCCAGGGTGAGGGGTATCCTTATGATAAACTTGGCGCCCCTGTCCCTTTCCGAATCAATCTCCACCGTACCGCCCAGGGCTTCAATTTTAGTCTTCACCACATCCAGCCCCACACCCCTGCCCTGTAAGTCCGTTACCTTGTCCGCGGTACTAAAGCTCGGATGGAAGAGGAAATCAAAGGCCTCCTTTTCTGTCAGCCTCTCTGCCGCATCTTCCGCAATCAAGCCCCTCTCGACGGCCTTCCTTTTTACCTTTGGCACGTCGATTCCCTGCCCGTCATCCTCCACTTCTATGACAACGTTGTTACCGTCCTGATAGGCCCTTAAATAGATCTGGCCTGCCCTGGGTTTCCCCAGCTGAAGCCTTCTTTCCACGGGTTCAATTCCATGCCCCACCGAATTCCTCAGGAGGTGAATCAGGGGGTCTCCGATCTCGTCAATTATCGTCCTGTCCAGCTCCGTCTCCTCTCCGGATATATGGAATTCCACATCCTTGCCCAGATCCCGGGAGATGTCCCTGATTGTCCTCGGGAAGCGGTTGAACACCGTCTCCAGGGGAACCATCCTGACCCTCATCACCGCGTCGTGGAGGTCCGTAGTCACCCTCTCAAGGGCTTCCAGGGCCTCACTGTATTCCTGAGACCTTTCGCCCTGTTCCATGCCCTCAAGCCTGGTTTTCTGGATGATGAGCTCACTCACCAGGTTCATGAGGGAATCAAGCCTGGTAATATCAACTCTTACAGTCTTGCCCACCCGGGGCTTCCTGCTGCCAGAGCCGTCGTCGGCGTTGCCCCGGTCACTTCTCCTGCCGTCGGGAGCAGCGCCCGCGTCCTCCTTCCTTCTCTCAGCCAATTCCCTGCTTTCTCCTTCGGCCGATGCCGCCGAATGTATCACATGGACAATGACATCTCTTATCTCAGCTATATTGTTTATTTTCTTTACAAAGAAATCCTGTGTCTCTTTCGTAATTACCACTACGGTAAACTCGAAATCAAAACGTTCGTCCTCAATATCCTCCACAATGGGCACCGACTTTATTATCTCGGAGAACTTCTCCAGGGTGTTGAACACGAGAAAAGCCCTTGCTGATTTCAAAACGCACCCCTTGTCCAGGACTACCGTAATCCTGTAGATGTTCATGCCCATTTCAATTGCCTTTTTTATTACGTTCTGTTCGTACTGGTTAAGCTGGAAATTGGCAGTGGGGTGGTCATCTGCCGAATCCTGACCGGACGGCTCTTCGGCTTTTGCGCCCTGTCCCTTTTCCCCCTCTTTTTCCTCCCCGGATTTCCCTTCAAGAAATCTCTTCAGCTCTTCAATAATGTCCTGGGAATCCATGTCACCTTCGCTTCCTGTGGTGATCACATTGCCAAGGTATGTTTCAAGGGCGTCAAGGCACTTAAACAGGAGATCCACCAGTCTCGAAGTCACCCTGACCTCTCCGCTTCTTAAAACCTGCAGGACATTTTCCATGTCATGGGTCAGGGTTGCCATCCTGTTAAAGCCCATCGTGCCGGAAGTGCCCTTTATTGTATGCGCTATTCTAAAAATCTCATTCAGCACCTGGGTATCGCCCGGGTTTTTCTCGAGTAAAAGGAGAGCCTCGTTTAATGCCTGCAAATTTTCCCTTGTTTCATCAATGAACAGCTGAAGGTATTGGCTCATGTCCACTGTCATTGTATTAACACCCCCATACTCCTTAAAACCTCCTTAGGTATGTCCTTAAGCGGCACCACGGAATCAACCGCTCCCGTTTCTATTGCCGACCTGGGCATTCCAAATACCACGCAGGACTCTTCGTCCTGAACAATGATACGGCTTTTTAACCTTTTTTTCAGAACCTTAATACCCCTGCTGCCGTCATTGCCCATTCCGGTCATTATCACGCCTGTTACGCCAACATCCCTGACGCTGGAGAGCGATTCCATCATTACATCCACCGAAGGCCGGTGACCCCTGACGGGAGGTTCTTTGGTCAGTTTAATTATATAGCCTGACTTGTCCCCTTTGGCCACCTTCATGTGGTAGTCCCCCGGAGCAATATACACATGCCCCGCTTTGAGCCTCTCCCCGTCCTCAGCTTCCTTAACCGCAAGCTCGCTCAGGTAGTTAAGCCTTTCAGCCAGGGATTTGGTAAAACCCGAAGGCATGTGCTGGACAACCAGCAGGGCTGCCGGAATGCCCGCCGGCAAATGGGGAATCACATACTGCAGCGCCCTGGGCCCCCCGGTGGAAACCCCAATGGCAACTATATGCTTCAGCTCAGCCTCTTCCGTCAAAACCGGCTTGTCCGCTTTTTTCCCGCTCCTGGCCTTCCTGAACGGCTCCGAAGACACCCTGGGACCCGAAGCCCTGGCAGCCATTCTGACTTTTTCCAGGAGCTCCTTCCTCTTATCCTCCTTTGATATATCAAAAACGCCCGTGGGTTTAGCGACAAAATCCACCGCCCCGGTTTCCAGGGCTTTAATGGTGTTTTCAGCTCCCTCCTTTGTGAAGGCGCTAAACATAATTACCGGGACAAATGACTTTTCCAGGAGCTTTTTTAAGCAAGTAAGCCCGTCCATTTCCGGCATTTCAATGTCCAAAATAATCACCTGAGGCTTTAAGCGCATTGCCTTTTCCAGGGCTTCCACGCCGTTTCTGGCCGTGTCCACTACCTCTATCCCGCTGTCGCCCTCCTCAAGGATGTTTTTCACAACTCTCCTGATAAAAGCCGAATCGTCAACCACAAGCACTTTTATGACATCTTCAGCAACCGTTGCCATGTTTCATATCAGCCCTTTTTTAATAAGTTTCCTCTGTTCCCTGAATATGAACTTGATTATTGCTTCCCTGTCCTGGTCCTTTATCTTCTTTATGTCAACTCCTATTTCATATTTGAAAGCCTTGCCGTTTTCAAACCTTTCGCTTCGGACCACCTTCCCCACAAACTTGATGTGTCTTTTCCCCACTTCCAGTTCGATTTCCAGGAGCTTCTCGGGTTTTATCTCCTCTGTCAGAAGGACTGACAGTCCTCCTCCGCTTATGTTTCTGGTAATACCCTTAAAGAACTTCCTCTCCCTGCCCTGCAATTCGGCCAGCGGGTCAAGTTCCCACAGCTTTACCGGAAGCTCTATCTCAAGCCTGAAATACCTCCTTCGCTGGAACTTGATTATCTCTTCTCTTGCCTTAAGCTTCAAAAGGGCTATGTTGTCCCGCTTTTCCCGGTCCAGGATGACGGTTTTAAGCAGGTACAGGTTGCCTTCATGGACAAAATAGGCGTTCAAATTAGTGCCAACCTTAACCGGCACCAGGACGTTTTCGTAGATCGGGGCCGATATGTAAATGGCATTTTCGTCTTCCACCCACTCCACTTTGCTGGCAAAGACAGGCCCCGCCCTCTCGTCGAATTCGTCAAAAAGCTCAATTTCAAGTCTTTTGCCGATTGGGATATCAGCTATCTTCATCTCGCACCTTTCCCCGCCTTACTCCTGTTTTTCTACATGTTCAGTAAGTTAGCCAGCCTGTTTACGAAACTCTTAATGCCCGAAACCGGTCTCACATCCTCCCTTAAGTCGCTTTTCACAAGTTTCTGCGATATCTCGTAGATGCACCTGGCAGCCTGGCTTTTCGGAAAGCTTAAGAAAAAGGGCTGCTGCATTTTCACCGACCTGGTCACGCTGTCATCCTCAAGGATGTATCCCAGGGGGTAGACTTTCAGCTGCAAAAACTTCTCGGTGACCAGGCAAAGCCTTCCAAGCACATCAATAGCCTCAGCCGGGTTTTCCGCCTTGTTTACCACCATCTTTATTATCTTGTTGGGATCCCTGTTGAAAATGAACTTAATCATGGCGTAGCCGTCAGCTATGGCAGTGGGTTCCGGGGTGGTCACCAGCAGCACCTCATCGGCCCCCATGACAAAACTCATTACCGACTCCGAAAGACCTGCTCCCGTGTCTATCAGGACGATGTCCGATATGCTGTCCAACAGGGATATGTTTTCCACAAACTTCCTTAACTGTTCCTCCTTTAACTTTGTCAACTCCTCCACTCCGGAGCCTCCGGATATGAACTTTATGTTGTTGGGCCCGCTGCAGAGGACCTCTATCATACTCTTCCTGCCGTGCATCACGTCTACAAGGGTATACCTGGGGGTAATGCTTAAAAGCACTTCGATGTTGGCCAGCCCCAAATCGGCGTCCAGTATGGCAACTCTCATACCCAGTTTGCTCAAAGCAAGGGCAAGGTTTACCACCAGATTCGTCTTCCCTACTCCCCCTTTGCCGCTTGTCACGGCAATGACCCTGGCCGCCTTTTTATTGGCTGCCCCCTGCTGAACCGGCTCCTGGTTTAATGTCTGTCTCTTTAAACTATCTATTAATTGTCTCAGTCTGTCAGCCTGGTCCCTCATATCTTACATAATGCTCCCCATTAAAAGATTAGTTAACTTTGCGGCATTGGCCACTTCCAGGTCGTCCGGAACATTCTGGCCGGTGGTTATGTACGATAAACTCCTGTTGGTCAAAAGCCTGACATTTAACAAGAGTCCTATGGAAAGCGCTTCGTCCACTTTGGTAAATATGAGCTTGTAGTTCTTTATAAAACTGTAATTGTCTATCACATCCCTGCAGCTTTTCATGCCCATGGTGGCGCCCAGCAGGAGGTATATTTCGTCGGCCTGGGCAGCCCCCACCAGGAGTTTCAGTTCATCAAACTGGTTCCTGTTCCTGTGGTTCCTCCCCGCGGTGTCAATGAGTATGACGTCCTTGTCAGCATGGGCCTGGATGGCATCCCTTATCTCCTCGGGAGAGTATATCACGGTTAAGGGAATTCCCAGTATCTCGGCGTACGTCTTTAACTGCTCCACAGCCGCAATCCTGTAAGTATCGGCGGTGATCAGGCCTACTTTTTTCTTCATGTTAAGCACCATATCCGCCGCTAATTTGGCGATGGTTGTAGTCTTCCCAACCCCGGTGGGGCCCACAAACATGGCCACCGTTGGTTTTCCGTCGCTGCGGAACTTAATGACTTCAGGTTTTCCCCACAAACCTGATATCATTTCGTGGAAAACCGCTGCCGCTTTTTCACTGCCGGCGTCACTCCCCATTTTTAACTTTATCGAATCCGCAATGCTGCTGGCAAAAGCCTCTTCCACGTCATTCTGCACAAGTTTTTTATAGTACTGGTGCAGTACCAGGTTTATATCCCCCCTGCCGGTCTCCGGAACATAGTCCTTGGCCCTTTCCCTTGTTATTACGCCGGGTCCGGATGTTTTCATCAATCCCAGCAGGGTTTTTTCTATACTGTTAATTTTATTCTCCAATTCAGCAATTTTTTCCTCTTTTTTCTCCAAATTATTTGCGGCAGCTTTCGACTGCTGCTGCTTTTCGTCTGTTCTGGCGGTGGAGCTTTCCCTCCTCACTGCCGTGTCATCGTCGATGGCGGCTATCACTTCGGTGAGGGGTTTTTTCAAAAAACTCCAAAAACCTTTGGGCCGTACCTTCCGGGTGCTGATTATTACAGCGTCACTGCCCAGATCCATCTTCACCTTAAGAATTGCTTCCTGTGTATTTGCCCCTATATAGCGCCTTATCTTCATCATCAGATACTCACCACCCCAACTGACTGTATTTCAACGGCAGGATCCAGCTCATTGTACGACAGCACCACAAGTCCAGGGATAGCCTGTTCCGTCAGCCTCTTAAAGTACAGCCGCACTATGGGCGACGCCAGTATGATGGGCTGCTGACCCAGCCTCAACACCTTTTCAACCTGCTTTGAAAGGTTCTCCAGGATGGCACTGGACACACCGGGATCTATGGACAGGTAAGAGCCGTATTCGGTCTTCTGGACCGAATCCATCACTATCTTTTCCAGCTTGGGATCCAGCGTCACCACCTTGGTCCTGCCCTCTTCAATATACTTCTTTGTTATTGCCCTGCCTAAGGCCTGCCTTACATACTCCGTAAGCATGTCCGTGTCATGGGTCACCGGCGCAAAGTCGGCAAGGGTCTCCAGTATGGTGACCATGTCCCGGATGCTGACTCCTTCCCGCAGCAGGTTCACCAGCACCTTCTGTATCTCGCCAATTGTCATGAGCTTGGGCACCAGTTCCTCCACTATGGCAGGATAGTTCTCTTTTATGTTGTCCACCAGTTTCTGTACATCCTGCCTGCTTATGAGCTCATGGACATGCCTCTTTAAAACCTCCGTCAAGTGGGTGGAAATCACCGACGGGGGGTCCACAACGGTGTAACCCGCTATTTCGGCCTCTTCCCTCTGATTTTCGTCAATCCAGACGGCGGGTAAGCCAAAGGCGGGCTCCTCGGTTGCTATCCCCTCAATCTCCGCATCGGCGCTGCCCGGATTCATGGCAAGGTAGTGTTCCGGGATTATCTCGCCCCGGGCCACCTCAACACCCTTGATTTTTATCACATACTCGTTGGGACTTAATTGAATGTTGTCCCTTAAGCGGATTATGGGAATCACCACTCCCAGTTCCAAAGCCAGCTGCCTTCGTATCATGACCACCCTGTCCAAAAGGTCTCCTCCCTGGTTGACGTCCGCCAGGGGGATTATGCCGTAGCCGAACTCCAGTTCAATGGGGTCCACCTGCAATATGCTCATCACGTTTTCAGGCCTTCTCAAGTCCTCCACTTCCACTTCGCTGACGGCGGACCTTTCCCTCTCCTGGGCCTCCGTCTCGATTCTCTTAAGGGTATAACCCAGGTAGGCCAATAGGGCCGCCATCAGGAGGAAAGGCACCCTGGGCAGGAAAAACGACATGGCCGCACATGCCGCCGAAGCAATATACATGGCCTTTGCGTTATTGAAAACCTGCTTCAGCAGATCATAGCTCAATTCCGAGTCGGAACCCGCCCTGGTGACGATGATGCTGGTGGCCGTTGATATCATAACCGCCGGTATCTGGGTCACCAGGCCCTGCCCTATGGTGAGTATGGTATACTTCCTCAACACCTCGTCAAAGGTCCCCGTTCCGTTTATCATCCCCATGGCAAAACCGCCGGCAATGTTCACAACGGTAATGATTATACCGGCAATGGCGTCATTTTTCACGAATTTGCTGGCGCCGTCCATTGACCCGTAGAAGTCGGCCTCTTTTTGTATCAGTTTGCGCCTTTCCTTGGCTTCGGCTTCGTTTATCAAGCCCGAGTTCAAGTCGGCGTCAATGGCCATCTGTTTTCCCGGCATGGCGTCTAGGGTGAACCTTGCCGCCACTTCGGCCACCCTTTCCGAACCCCGGGTTATTACCAGGAAGTTGACCACCATGATTATGATGAACATAATAAAGCCCACCACAGGGTTTCCGCCTGCCACAAAGCTCCCAAAGCCGTCAATTATCCTCCCGGCTTCTCCCCTGCCCAGTATGAGCTTCGTAGCCGCGATGTTTAAAGCCAGCCTGTAAAGGGTCACAACTACCAGGAGGGAAGGAAATGACGACAGTTCCAGCGCGTTTTTCAGATACACCGTATTAAGCATGGTTATAAGGGTAAGGGCAATGTTTATGACCAGGAGAAAGTCCAGCACACTCTCTGGAACGGGAATTATAATAGTCAGTATGATAACCACCAGTACGGCAGGTACGGCCAAATTCCCCAGTTTCATCCTTTAGCTTTTACCCCCTTTCCGAAAAAGCGCCATGGCGGATCCCGGCCCTCTCCCTCAAACTGTATACAAAGGCCAGCACTTCGGCTACGGCCTGGTACAGTTCAGGCGGTATGGCCTGGCCGATATCCACGGTGTAGTAAATGGTCCTGGCAAGCTGCCTGTTTTCCACTATTTCCACATTGTTTTCCCTGGCAATTTCCTTTATCCTCAGGGCAATGTAGTCCTGCCCCTTTGCCACCACCACCGGGGCATCCGAGACTTTAGGGTCGTACTTCAATGCCACCGCAAAATGGGTCGGGTTCGTAATCACCACATCCGCTTTCGGTATCTCGTGCATCATCCTTCTTAAGGACAGCTGCCTCTGCTTTTGCTTTATCCGGGATTTTACTTCCGGATTCCCTTCCGTCTGCTTGAATTCCTCCTTTAATTCCTGTTTGGTCATCCTGAGGCTTTTTTCATACTCCCACCACTGGTATCCGTAGTCCAGGATGCCCAGTACAATAAGGGCGATACAGAGCCTGACGGCAAGGTTTATGGATATGCCCGCAATATAGGAGGCCGCGGCTATCACATCCATGTTGATGGTGTTTAAAATGCCCGTCTCCTCTCCCCTGATAAAGCCGTAGGCCATATAGGCCACGATAGCTATTTTTACCGCCGCCTTTAGGAGCTCGACCAGTGATTTCATCGAAAATATCCTCTTTAAACCGATGGCAGGGTTTAACCTGTCCAGCTTAAAGCCAAGAGTCTCCGAGGTAAAGAGAAAGCCCACCTGGGCGGCTCCCATGGCAAAACCCGCCGCCACGGCTATGGTCAATATGGGCACGATAATCCTGGCAAACACCGTCAGCGTTTCGGCAAACAGCTTTGACAGCACCTGTACGCTGAATAAGTTATCAACAAAGGGGTACTCGGTGAGCAAATGGTTTATGAAGTTCAAAAGCTCCTTATAAATATACCCCCCGAACACTTTTAAGCCGACGAATAAAAACACAAGCACTGTAGCGGAAGAGATCTCCCTGCTCTGGAAGACCTGGCCTTTTTTCCTGGCCTCCTGACGCTTTTTGGGAGTAGCCTTCTCCGTCTTTTCGTCATTGTCGGCGAAAAGCTGAAGGTCAATCATGACTGTCCCGGCACAGGCTGCTCCGTATCCTTTTATCTCCCAGGCAAGGCAGTCTTTTTTCACAATCTCCTCCGTCATTTTGCCTTCGCACTCTCCACAATGTTAAGCACTGCGGAGTTCATATCCTTCACCATGTCCCCCACCAGACCGACGAAAAGGGGTATGGTCAGGAAGATGAGTACTACCCCGAGCAAAATCTTAAGCGGCATCCCTACCACGAATATGTTTATCTGCGGCAGTGTCCTGGATATTACCCCCAGGGCGACATCCACAACCACCATCACGGCCAGTACGGGAGCCCCTATTTTAAAACCAAGCACAAAAGTTTCGGCAAAAACCTTCACAATGCTCATGGTAAAGCCTTCTTTAAAAACCGCTTCCCCCAGGGGAATGGCCCTGTAACTGTCGCGAAGCGCGCTTATTAAAAGGTGATGCCCGCCCAGCTCAAGCAAAAGCAGCATGCTGATGAGAAAGTATATGTTGGCGGTAAAGGGCACCTGGATGTTGCTGACCGGGTCTATAATGTTGACTACTCCAAAGCCGATCTGCATATCGATGAACTGGCCGGCCAGGTATATGGCCGAAAACACCAGGTATGCCGCATATCCCATGGCCATGCCCAATATAAACTCTCTGGCGGTTACCGCCGTCAAACTCAATACGCTTTCCGCATACTCCGGTCTTGCAGGCGTTACGGTGCTGACGAGAATCAGCGCCAGGAAAAAGGCCAGCCCCACCTTAAGGTGCGAAGGCACATTCCTCCTTCCGAAAATGGGCGCCACCACAAAAAGGCCCGCCATTCGCCCAAACACCAGCAAAAAGGTGTCAAACTTATCAAACAAAAACCCCAGAGGCAGGTTCAAACCTCACTCCCCCAAATTTTTACTGATACCCGTAAGCGCTTAAGCGGTACTTAAAGCTACCTTATGAATTCGTTTATGTGCGAAAACAGGTCCTGGATGTACTCCACCATTATTCTCAGCATCCACTGGCCGAACAGGCATATGGCCGCGATAACGGCGATTATTTTGGGCACAAAGGTCAAAGTCTGTTCCTGAATCTGGGTTGTGGCCTGAAAAACGCTTACGGCTATTCCCACAATCAGGCTGAGCCCGAGAATCGGCGCCGCCAGGTACACCATTACGGCAAGTGCCCTCTGTGCGATTTCTATAACGGTCCCCTGATCCATAATCCCTCACATTCCCCCAACTTTTTTGCCCCTTCGGCCCTAAAAACTAAAGCTTTTCACTATGGACTCCACCACCAGTTCCCAGCCGTTTACC
>JAKOSZ010000217.1 GCA_029776555.1 Bacillota bacterium
ACCTTCAAACCGGGCGTCGACTTTGCGACTGCGGATAACCCCTGGAGGGAAGACTTCTTAAGCGAAATTTCTCAGTACAAGGTCCTGAGGTTCATGGACTGGACACCTACCAACAGCTCTACCGTGACCAGCTGGAGCCAGATAATACCTAAAACTTCCAACCAGACCAACGGCGTGGCTTATGAGTGGCAGATAGACCTGTGCAACAGAATAGGGGCGGACATGTGGGTGTGCATACCCCACGCGGCTGACTGGGACTACTCCTACCAGCTGGCCCGGCTGATAAAGGACAACCTGAGGCCGGACTTGAAGGTGTACGTTGAATACTCCAATGAGACCTGGAATGGATCGTTCAGCCAGTTCCAGTACTGCATAGACCGGGGAGTGGCCCTCAATCTTCCGGGAATGAACCAGTGGTACAAGGGCTGGGCATACCACGTGTATGCGGCGGTAAGGCATTTTGAACAGTTTGAGAGGGTGTTCGGCACCGACAGCCCCAGGCTGGTGAAGGTAATCGCCGGCCAGGCCGGTTACGTGGGACCTGACAACACGGCACCCATGGCTGAACACCACCTGCTCTGCCTAAACAACCCCACGGTTAACCCCAAGGGGATAAAGGCAAATGCCTACGCCATAGCGCCATATATGGGAGGGAACAGCGTAGCCGAACTCAGAAATAATATTGCTCAGGCGGTTCAGTACTGCCAGAACCACCTCAACAGCCTTGCCGGTTCGGGATTGCAACTGATAGCCTATGAGGGAGGGCAGCACTGTACCAACAACGCGGATGACGTGAACCGCGACCCGGCTATGTACCAGCTTTACATGGACTACTTCAACGCCATGAAAACCAAGATACAGGGGATTTTCTGCCACTATGTCCACGTGGGCAGCTGGAGCGACGGAGGAGCCTGGGGAGCCCTGGAGTACACCGGCCAGCCCCTGTCCCAGGCCCACAAGTACCGGGCAATACTAGACTGGATTTCCCAGAACCATTGAGCAACCGGATAATTGGACCGTCCGGTAAATGGTTTTGCCCTGGTTCAGACCCGGTGGCGGATAAGAAAGAGGGGGCTGTAACAAAAGGTTAAGCTGAAAGTGAGCTCCGGCGGAACACAAGGGGACGGTTCCCCTGTACATTGTGCAGAGAAACCGCCCCCTTCTATTTTTTCCTCACCGGGGACTCTTCTTTATTGACTTAACAAGTCAATAGAGAACCGTCCCCTTGACTCACTGGCCCAGGGACTTTTTCAAGCTTTCGATGCAGCCCTTGAGGAAATCCACCGCCAGCCGAATGTCCTTTTCAGGGTTCGGCCCCACTTCCCTTTCAATGGTCAGGAAGCCCCTGTACCCTATGTCGTAGAGGGCCTTAAGGTACCTGGGGAAGTCCACCTGCCCTTCGCCCAGGGGAACTTCTTTAAATAGCTCGCCTAAGTTGATGTCTTCAATCCCGCCTTCGGCAAAGAAGTTGTATATCCTTTCCGGGTCGTCCTTTTTCAGCATTATTCCGTCCTTGGCATGGGTGTGGACTATGTAATCCTTTAATGTGTACACCGCAGCCACAGGGTCGTCGCCGGTAACCATCACCAGGTTTGCTGGGTCGAAGTTGACCCTTACGCCTTTGGAGCTCAAGCCGTCCAGGAACTCTTTCAGCGTGGCGGCGGTTTCAGGGCCTGTCTCGATGGCGAAATAGGCTCCTATACTGTCTCCGTATTCGCCCAGGGCCTCGCAGGCTTCCGCCAGTATGGCCCTCCTGGGATGCCTGGGATCGGGCGGGATTACGCCGATATGAGTGGTCACAATGTTGGTTTCCAGGTCCTTGGCCAGGTCTAAAATCCTTTTTGACTTCTCAATTTTCCACTGGTTTTCCTCTTTTACCGCAAAACCATGGCCTCCCAGGTCGCCGCAGAGGGCCGAAATTACCAGGCCGTTGGACTTTACCATGTCCAGTATCTCTTTCCGCCGGGCGGGGGAAAGGTTTTCAGGGGCCATATCTCCGTACGTGGCGTAGACTTGAACTCCTTTGGCTCCCACTTCCCTGGCTTTCTCTATTGCTTCCCTGAAGCCGACGCGGAAGGAATCTGCCAGAACTCCGATCTGAAAGATCTCCATAATATCACCACCTGCGTTTTTCTATACGGGGCTGTGGGTCGGCGTTTTTTGCCTCCCTTTTTATTATATATAATTATCCGAGTTTGGAATAGCTTCCGCAAAATTAAGTGCTTGCTTTAAAACGGCCCGCGGCTTTGCGGAATGGGGGCCTCTCTATACGGCTGCGCCGGTATTGCCCGGGATGGCAGCAAAAGCACCTGTCAACTGTAACACTTCAGCAGCCGGGGAATATAATGTACTGAAATTGTTCAATGGCTTCTGGACTCAGCCCGTGGAGAGGAGGTGCCTTTATGGGAGCTTTTAGGAGGGACCCTGCAATACTGTTCTTCATTATTGTGTTCCTGCTGCTGTTTGACGGCGGATTTAAGTGCAGGGAAGATGTAGAGTAAGTAAAGAAATGATGTCCGAAAATTACCTATAAAAGGAGAAGTGAAGATTATGACCGACATTGAAAGGGGTTTTGACCACCACAACGATATCAACCTGGTTTGGCTCATTATCATAATCGTTATCATAATAATTATTTGCTGCGGCTTTTTTAAATTTTAATAATAGAGAATACCGCCATTGAGCTTTCACGGCCCCAGGGCCGGATTCAGGATTGAGAAAGACCTCTTATGCGTTCCGTGGGAGCATGCCTTTGGATGGTGAGGCTAAACAGGATAAGCCCGGAAGGGCAAGCCTGTTCCTGACGATAGGGCATGCCTGGCGGGAACTGCATAGGAGTTTTTTGTTTTTGGGACACGGGGACAAGGGACCTGTCCCCGTGTCCCAAAGCTTTTGTCCTTAAGCCATTTGTGGTAAAATTCTGGTGGACAGGTCAGCGGTAGAGCCAATGGGCCGGAAAGGTATGCTTTTACGCCGGCTTGACAGAAGTCCTGTAACCGGCAAGAGGGTGTGGGCCAGGTGATTACAGGGAAGGAGGGAAAGGATTTGATTAAGGCCTTCGTGGATTTTAACAGGAAGCTCAGGGACTGGGACGGATTTGGCGTAAACTACGTGGAGACCTGCCAGACTCCCGATTACAGCGCTAATCCGCAGGATTACGGTGGTTTTAGCACCCTTTCCGGGGAGAAGAGGCAGGAAATCCTGGAAATGATTTTTGGCGAAGACGGCTTGAAGCCGGGAATCATAAAGATGTTCTTAGACCCCTTCCACCAGGCGGAAGACAGGCAAAACGGGCCTGGACCCGACCAGATAGATATGGCCAATTACGACCACGAGACCACAACCGGCTGGATGCGCTATTTTGCCAAGAAAGGGTTGGAGCTGACCCGTTCCAGGGGGAGCGACCTTTCCATCATTACAACCCTGTACGGGCCTCCGGGCTGGATGACAAAGCAGAAGTTTGTAAGGGGACGGGACCTGGACCCGGAATACAGGCTGGAGCTGGCCAAGTATTTCGTCTCCTGGGTTAAGTTCCTCAGGGAGAGAGAAGGCCTTCCGGTGAAATACATAAGCCTGCACAACGAGGGCGAAGACTATGTCAGGTGGCCGGAAGACGGGAGTACGGCCAACTGGGAAGAAGGGCATGACTACAACATGTTCTGGCCGCGGGAGCTGGTGGTGGAGTTTATAAAGCTTTTGAGAGATGTGCTGGACGCCAACGGCCTGAAAGATGTGGGGGTCACCCCCGGCGAAACCAGCAACTGGTACAGGTTTGTGGAGTGGGGATACGCCTGCGCCATTGCCGACGACGAAGAAGCCCTGAATAAACTAGGGCTGGTCACGTCCCACGGTTTTATAAGCAGCTGGAAGAGGTGGGTGGGCGACTGCCGGAGCACTGGCATAGACCTTTTAAGGGAAAAACGCCCCGACCTCCATGCCTGGACCACGTCCATCAGCTGGAGTAAAATGGATGTCCATTTCCTGAACGAATACCGGAGCAGCATATATGCCGCCAAGGTTAACGGCCTGATCCCCTGGGCCTGCATCCAGTACCCGGCCGGATGGGCCAAGGGGGACCCTAACCCGGGGACGGCCTTCAGGGTGGACGGCCAGGGGGGCTATACGGTGGAACCGGGCTATTATTACTACAAGCAGGTGTGCCGGGCCGGACAGCCGGGAATGGCGGTCTCAAGGGTGATGTCCAATGACAGCGAGCTTGTGTTTATGGCCTTTGCCGAAAACGGCACCAGGAACCCTGACGCCTTTGTGGTTTTAAACACTTCCGACCAGGACAAGAAGGTGGATATAAAAGTATCGGGAAGCGACAGCAGGGCTTTTGAGGCCTACCGAACATCGCCTTCCGAGAAATACGCGGGGCTGGGTGAATACGGGCTTAAGGACGGGGTTATAACCTACCTGTCACCGGCCGGTTCTGCCACAAGCTTTTTCGGGAAATAAAAGATGCCTGGAGGGATAACAATGATTATTGATGCGGATGTGCACATATCTCCCCTGTTTGAGAGCGGATACGGCATTTCGGCGGAGGAACTGATAAGGCGCATGGACAGGGCGGGAGTGGATAAGGCCCTTACCTGGCTGCAGCCTCCTTATCTTCGCCACATAGACGATTCAAACGAATACGTGTATAAGGCGTCAAAGCGTTACCCCGATAGGATACTGGGCTTCGGCTGGGCCGATCCCAACCTGGGGGTGGAGAGGGCAAAGGACATGGTCAAGCGCTGCGTATACGAATACGGCTTTTACGGCGTGAAGCTGAACGGAGCCCAGAACAGCTTCTACATCGACGACCCCCGTATCTCCATACCCGTTATAGAGGAAATTGCCAGGACGGGAAAAGTCCTTGCCTTTCATGTGGGCGCCGATGCCTATGAACACACACATCCTTTCAGAGTGGGGAAGATTGCCCGGATGTTCCCGGAAGTAAAAATACTCATGGTCCACATGGGCGGGGCCGGGCTGCCCGACCTAAGTGACTCCGCCATTGAAATAGCCGGAGAGCATCCCAACATAACCCTGGTGGGGAGTTCCATTAAGGATTTGGCCATTCTCAAGGCAATTAAAAGCCTGGGAGCTTCAAGGGTCTGTTTTGGAAGCGATACGCCCTTTGCCCTGATGCATGTTGAGCTGGCCAAATATAAGGTCCTGCTGGAAGGAGAAGTAAGTGAGGAAGAAAAAGCCCTTATCATGGGCGGAAACATAAAGAGGCTTTTTGGACTCTGAGCATGACGGTGAAAGCCGGGAGCTGAATTAACCGGCTTTCACCATTTCATGTCTCTTTTAATCTGCCGGCCATACGCCGGGAGGACATCAGTCCTCCCAGCGTATGGCCACCTGCTTTCCGCCGTTGGCGGCGGATTCATAGACAGCGTCAAATATCTTGTTGATCATAAGGCCGTACTCAGGGGCGGTTTCAGGTTTCTGCCCGGTCCTGCAGCACTCTATGAAGTGCTTTGCCATGGCCGTGGTGCCGTCTCCGTTGCCGGCAGTTATCGTCAGGTCTACAGGTGAGCTGCCTGCGGTTGTGTAAACCTTCAGGTCCCTGTCGATGATTATTCCTCCCCTGGTGCCCAGCACTTCCACATAGCGCCTGTCGGGCCAGTGCATCGCCCAGCTGGCCTCCATTATTACCGTTGCGCCGTTTTCAAGCCTGATGAAGGCTGAAGCTATGTCCTCCACATCGAAGTAGCCATCGGGTTCGGGGTAGCCCCAGCCGCCCTTTCCGAGGCCGTAAGGACCAAACTTGGAATAGGTGGAAGCCGTCACCGACACGGGCTTAGGGAAATCCATTAAATACAGGCACTGCTCCAAAACGTGGACGCCGATGTCGGCGCAGGGCCCTCCGCCGGCCATTTCCTTCCTGGTAAACCAGCTTCCCCAACCGGGTATGCCGCTCCTCCGCAAGTAGGCGCACTTGCCGTAGTATATTTCTCCCAGGTTTTCCCGGGCGTACTTCTTGGCTTGCCGGGTGATGGCGCTGTAGTGGCCCTGCATGGTGACCATCAGGGTTTTGCCGGTCTCCTTTTGCACCTTTACCATCTCCGCGGCGGCAGCTCCGTTTGCAGCCATGGGCTTTTCAGTGAGAACGTGTTTCCCCGCCCTCATGGCTTCGATAGCGGCAGGCGCGTGGAGGTAGTTGGGAAGGCATATAACCACAGCGTCCAGCTCGTCCATTTTAAGGAGTTCCCGGTAGTCCGCCGCCGATTTCTCAATACCGTACCTTTCGGCGAACTGGCTGCGCCTTTCCTCGTTAATCTCGGCTACTGCCAGGACTTCCACATCCGGCAGGGACTGAAAGCACTTGGCATGGCTGTGGGCAATGGAGCCTGCCCCCAGTATTGCAACCTTGAAGGTGTTGGCCTTTGCCATGGTAAAATCCTCCTTTAAAACAGCTTCGAGATGACTAACCTTCACGGTTTGCCCTCAAGCCAGGTTGTCAAAGAGCTTTTTCAGGTAATTGAAGCTCTTTTCAAGCCCTATGTCGGGAGCCTCGGTTCCTTCATACTCAACACAGTATTTGCCCTTGTAACCTGTGGCCATGAGCTTCTTAATTATGGCAGGGAAATCCAGGCTGCCTTCGCCTACTGCCGTACCCTTGCGGTTAGGGCCCAGGATGGAGTCTTTAAGATGGGTGTGGTAAATGCGCTTGTTAAAGACATCAATCGCTCTTAAGGGGTCAACGCCGTTTACGGCGAAATTGGAAGTGTCCAGCGTTATGCCGAGACAGGGTGAATCAATCCCGTTAATTACAGCGGCCAGGGCGTCAATGTCGGTTCCAAACTGCCCATGGCTTTCCACCGCCAGTATTATCCCGCGGTGTTCGGCGTAATCGACGCAGGGTTTTAAGGCTTTAATTACCGTTTCAATGCACTCTTCCCTGCTCTTATCTTCCGGGAACCTGCCTCCTGCGAAAATCCTTAAAATGTCGGTCCCATACAGCTTTGCCAGGTCAATCATGGCCATGGTGTGCTCAATTTCCTGGCGGCGCCTGTACTCATCAAACTGCAGATACTCGGTGTGGGGCGATATGGCTACGATTTCCATCCCCAGTTCCTTAATTAGCTTTATTGAAGCCTGACGGCGCTCTGCCGTGTCCGTGGTGTCCGCATGCCAGCAAGGCGGGTGGGCTATGATTTCCACTCCGTCAAATCCCAGCCTGGCGATGCTCTTGAAAGCTGTCTCCCTGTCGAAATCCCTGTAACACCATGTGTTTGCAGAAAGCTTCATATGTACCCCTCCTTTTAATCCTGCGGCAGCGGGCTACTGCCTGCACATCGGCTTAATGTTATAAAAAATGCGGTTAAGCGCACTTACATTGTACCAAAACGGCAGGGCAATTGTAATGGATTATTTTAATTATTCCCTGGATAGCTTTAACCGATAAGGCTGGAAAAGTTGGACCCGGGTGGTTAAGGCGGAGCCGGCGGAAAGGTTTTTAAGCTTTCCCCGGTCCAAGTCAGGCCAGGCGGAGCTTACGGAAAAGACAGGCTCTCCGTTGAAGGGGTAAGGCGGCCAAGGGAGGTTAGGCCGGGGCAAGGGAGCCCATTGCCGGGGAAATTCCCGGGGGTTTAGAGGCGGGCCGTTTTTTACAGGCAGTGTAAACTTTCAGCGGGCGGCCGGGGAGATTTGGGACAGGTAATTGTGAAAAGCGCTTGCTTAAAGTATAATTCGATTTAGAGGGAGGGATGGACGCCATGAAAATAGCATGTTCTACCAGCGCATTCAGAGGGACTTTACAGGAGGCTCTCCGGGAGATATCCGGTGCGGGCTTTGAGTATACGGACCTGATAGCCATTAAGGGCTGGAACCATATACTCCCCTGGGAGCTTGCCGAGGACTGGGATCGCGTGGTTTCGGAAGTGGACTCTCTTCTTAAGGAGACAGGCCTTAAAGCCTCCGCTTTAAACTTTGCGGTAGCCCACCCCTACATAAGGGAAGAGCAGGTGGTGATTGAGCGCAGGGAAGAATGTGAAGCCATTGCCAGGCTCATGAAACACCTGGGGGTAAAGGTGGCTTCCTTCTACCCCGGCTACAAGAACGAAGAAATGCCGCGCAAAAAACTGGTTGACAACACCCTGGAAAGCCTTTACGAGATGCGGCAGATAGCCGGCAAGTACGGGGTGACCTTTGTAATTGAACCCCATTTCAATACCCCTTTCCAGACGGTTGAGCAGGTGACGGAGCTTTTAACGGAGATGCCTGAGCTTTCGGTAGTCTATGACCCCAGCCATTTTGCCATGCAGGAGATTGACCTGAGGGAAACCGAGAAAATACTGGACAGGGCTTTGCACATCCACATGAGAGATGCGGGGCCGGGGAAGATGCAGATGCCCCCGGGCCAGGGAACGGTTGACTTCAAGTGGATAGTGGATGCCTTGAAAGATAGGAAT
>JAKOSZ010000218.1 GCA_029776555.1 Bacillota bacterium
ATTCTCACTCCTTCGCCTTTTCAGGTGGACGTTCTGGCCTACTGGATCACCCAGGGCATGGAAGAAGACGCAGTTATCTACGCCGTCCATAAAGCAGGCGGCGCAAATGTCCGGCGCGTGGACTACATCGACGCCATTCTGCGGAACTGGCATAACGCCGGGGTGAGGACGCTGAAGCAGGCCGAGGCGGAAGCCGCCAGGGAAGAGGCCGCCTTAACTTTGGTTACCGGGGAATATTCCCCCGTTCAGAATGGCCGCCAGGCGCGCAGAAATAGGCTAAATTCGGGAGATAGAAACAGGGCTGGTACCTTTCCCTTTATGAAAGAAAAACACCCCTAAAAAAGGCCGCCAGGGGCCTAGTTTACATAATACAGAGAGGAGGCCAGGCGATGAATGAAATCAGCTTCACCATCCCCGGACGCCCCATCCCGGCGGCTAGGATGACCAGGCGGGGGAAGTGGGTGAAAAGGCAGGCGCAGAAGTACCTTGCTTTCAAAGAGTTTGCCGGCTGGGAGGCCAGAAAGCACTTTAAAGGGGAACCCTGGCAGGGGCCGGTGGGGGTGGAGATACGGATTTACCTCAAGGTCAACCGCACCAGGGGAGACGGAGACAACTACATGAAAAGCCTGCTTGATTCCATGAATGGCATAATCTTTGAGGACGACAGCCAGGTTGTGGAGGGGCACTTCCACATTCTGGACGGCGAGCCGCAGAGGACGGAGGTAAGGGTATGGAAGCTGAACGGAAAGGGGCTAATAACACGTGAAACACCTTAAATATCTGTCTTATGTTCTGCGCCACAAGTGGTATGTTTTTATCGAATGTTGCAAGTTGGGCATCTTTTGGCAAGGTATTGTTCACGACCTGAGCAAGTTCCTGCCGTCGGAGTGGTTTCCCTATGCAGAGCATTTTTACGGGAGCAAAGCCAAACAATGGCGCGATTCGACGGGCTATTATAAGCCGACTGATACGGGAGATCCGGCCTTCGACTTCGCCTGGCTACTTCACCAGAAGCGCAATAAGCACCATTGGCAATGGTGGATTCTCCCGGAAGACGAAGGCGGAATAAAGATTTTCCCTATGCCAGATAAGTACCGCAGGGAAATGCTCGCCGATTGGCGCGGGGCTGGGAGGGCGCAGGGTAAACCCGATACCAAGGCGTGGTATTTTGCGAACAAGGACAAGATGCAACTACACCCGGAAACCCGTGCGTGGATTGAAAGGCAATTAGGTGTTTAAAACGCTTAAACAGAGGACGGAGGTAAGGGTATGGAAGCTGAACGGCTCAAACCCGGCATGAGGCTACGACATGTTCCTACCGGCAGGCCCGTTGTGGTTGCTGAAGTTACCGAGCGGACGTTTACCGTCCACACTCTCGACGACCGTTGGATTGATCCGAAAGACGGCAGGCTTAAAGGCGGTTGCGCCTGGGTATTGCTTCTTGAAGATGCTTGCGAGTTCGAGGAGTGATTTTATTGAGCGAAATTAAGTGCTCCCTCTGCGGCGCAACGATGAAACATAAAAAACTTCGGGGAAACGAGTTTTGGGAGTGTCCCGAGTGCAAGGCCGAGCTTTGGCCTTATGATGAGCGGATTGAAAAGGAGATTCACAAGGACATGTATGCGATTGCGCCCAGAAAAAAAAGCAGGAGAAGCTCTAAAAGGAAGCGGTTCAAGCAAAAAAAGCCCGGCGAAAAGCGGATGCCGTGGTACAGGTGGGGATGGAGTTGAGGAGTTACGTTCTCTACGTCCTGCGTTGGATGGCGCTGGCCGTTCCGGGGGCTTGGTTCTGGTGCAGGTACAAAATGTTATTGAAAACACCTATCTGGCGATGGTAATCAGCCAGGGGTTGCTGGGAGCGGGAGTATACTTCATAGACCGGTGGATATTCAGGAGAAGTTAGTAACAAAAGGGAAGGAGAGTTTTAGCAAATGAACATTTTTCAAGAGCCGGATATAGAATTGCCGGAGGTAAGATACACCCTGCAGGAAACCATACTCACTGAACAGAAACTCCGAGATTTGTGTCGGTGGTGGCAGGGGGTCCTGGGTCTGTCAGATTGGTACATCATCGTCAAAATAAAGCGGTTCTACGATATGCCTCATGATACGCAGGGTGCTTGTAACTGGACATTCAGCCGCCGGGAAGCCCTCATCAAGATCCTCGACCCGAACGACTACGATCCCAACTGCATTGTACCGCAGGACATGGAGCTTACTCTCGTCCATGAACTGCTACATATCCGGCATGCGCCTTACGAACCGGGTGAGAACGCTAACGGCTGGCTTCACGACCAGGCGCTAGAGGATACCGCCCGGGCGCTTGTGGCGTTTAAAAGGAATTGTCAGAAAACTTAACATAAAAAATTCCTACACGCCTACAGCCACTTTAGTTACAGCCCCAAATAACACCTTGACAAATTTGACTATTGTGCCTTACCATATAAAATAGCATTATTATCCATACGTCCGGCCGAGCCGGGCGTTTTTATTTGGTGAGCGGTATGGCCGAAAAGCGCAAGAAAAACGAAAGCATCAAAAGGGCGTACAAAAAGTTTCTGTTTGCCCAAAACTACATCTTGCGCGGGATGAATGTCGCCGAGGCGCTTGTCGCTGCTGGTTACAGTCCCAAGAATACAGCCACTGCCTGGGAGTTCCTGAAAGACCCGACGGTCATCAGGTACATGCAGGCGCTCCTCCAGGAGCAACAGGAGAAGCTGGGGGAAATTTACCGGGCTGACAAGGAGAACATCATCAACGAGCTGGTTAAGATAGCCTTTGCCGATCCACGCCGCATCGTCAGAGTAAAGGACGGAAAGCTCCAGGTTATGGATTCGGACGAGATCACCAACATTGAGGCCGCTGCTATTGCCGAGGTTTCCGAGACAAAAAGGGGATTGCGTATCAAATTCCACAGCAAAGTAGACGCCCTGGATAAGCTGGCCAAAATTCTTGGCCTGTATGTCGAAAAGCATGAGCACACCGGGAAGGATGGCGAACCGCTGAACATTATTCTTTCACAATTAAACCAGGAGGTTTTCGGCGGTGGAAATAGTTCTGACGCCTAAACAGGAAGAATTTATTAATGCTGCCGAAGA
>JAKOSZ010000219.1 GCA_029776555.1 Bacillota bacterium
AAGGATAGAAAGGCTTAAGGGAAGCGTTGAGTTTAAAAACGTGTGGTTTGCTTACAACGAGGACAACTGGGTCTTAAAGGACATAAGCTTAAAGATTGAACCCGGGGAGACTGTCGCCTTTGTGGGAGCTACCGGCTCGGGCAAGTCCACCATAATTAACCTCATAGCGGGCTTTTACAGGATACAGAGGGGAGAAATCCTGATAGACGGCGTTAACATAAACGAATACAACCTGGTGGACTTAAGGCGGAATATCGCTGTAGTGCTGCAGGACGTGTTCCTCTTCTCGGGCGATATCAAGTCCAATATACGGCTCAACAACGAAAACATTAGCGACGAACAGATTGAATATGCGGCCAGGTATGTGTGCGCCGACAGCTTTATTGAGTCGCTTCCCGGAAAATTTGATGAGGAAGTAAAGGAGAGGGGATGCACCTTTTCAACAGGACAGCGCCAGCTCATATCCTTCGCCAGGGCCGTGGCTTTCAATCCTTCCATACTGGTGCTTGACGAGGCCACGGCCAACATAGACACGGAAACTGAGATGGCGATACAGAATGCCATGGTTAACATCTCCAAGGGCAGGACCTCCATCATAATTGCCCATAGGCTTTCCACCATAGTAAACGCTGACAAGATCATCGTAATAGACAAGGGAAGGGTAGTGGAAATGGGCCGCCACGAAGAGCTTCTGCAAAACAACGGAATCTACAGGGAGTTGTGGGAGAAAACAGAAGCCGCCAACGCCAAGATGCGCGGCGGTACAGTTCCCCTCTACACCTAACCAGGGGGACGGTTCTCCTGGTTCAAATAACCAGGGGGACGGTTCTCTTGGTTCGCGGGTTACGGTTACATACCAGGGAACGGTTCTCCTCCTGTCACAGCGGTATACGGTACCCCTGGTGCACGAACGGTGCACAGGGAGTTGCTTCTTCTGCCAAGAGGGCGCTAAGGGGACGGGCGCCAGGGGGACGGTTCTTCTGGTTAACAAGAGGCTGCTTCTTCTGTGCGCTGGATTTAAGGATTGAGGATTATCCCCCAACAGGAATACAAGGGGACGGTTTCCGGGAAAGAAGGAAGCCGTCCCTTTGTATCTCCTGCTCCAGGATAAAGCATTGAAGCAAGGTTAAAAAACAAATAAAATTAAAATAAATTTCCCACCTTTTCTTAAGACCCTACCACTAAATAAGTGAACAGGTGCCAATTGGCGGGGGAAAAAGTGGATAAGCGGACGGCGGATAAAATCATAACTGAATACACTGGGAAGCTGTTTGGCTTTGCCTTGTCAAAAACCCGGAATATTTCGGAGGCCGAGGACCTTGCTTCGAGGATAGTCCTGGAAGTTTACTCGTCCCTCCTGAAAAGGGAAAGCATAGGGAATATCAACGGATATATCTACAGCATCGCCCATAACGTCTATGCAAGGTATACGGGCGAGGCAAAGGCAAACAGGAGCGCGCTCCTTTCCCTTGACGAATTGAATATCCCGACAGATTACAACTTCACTGATGAGCTCATCCGGAGCGAAACATACAGGCTGCTGCGCCGCGAAATAGCTTACCTTTCGAAGATACAGCGCGAGATCGTCGTTCTGCACTACTATGAAAAGATGAAGCTCAGCGACATTGCAGAAAAGCTTAGCCTTCCCCTTGGCACGGTCAAATGGCACTTGTTCGAAGCTAAAAATAACCTGAAGGAAGGGTTGAACTGTATGCGTAAAGTGAGCGATTTGGGTGTTAATCCTATAAGGTTTACAAGTATGGGACATTGTGGAATGCCCGGCAAACTGGGCGATACAGGTTATTTCCTTAAAAGAAGGCTGACTCAGAATATTGCCTATGAGGCCTATCACGAACCAAAAAGCATCAGGGAAATAGCCGAAGCCCTTGGAGTCTCTCCCCTGTTTGTGGAGGAAGAGGTGGCCGTCCTGGAGGAATACGGCTTCATGGATAAGGTCTCCGGTGACAAGTACCTCACAAATATCTATATAACGGAGCCCACAAAAGAAATTTTGGAAAAGGAACACCAGCTTTACAACAGGTATGCAGGGCTTGTCTGTGAGAAATATGTTCCGCTGCTTTTTGAGGCAATGAAGGACTATGACAGGAGTGAGATCTATGTGCCACAGGACGATTTCAACTTCCTGATGTGGTCGGTGATAACTTACGCCTGCGGCTACAAACTCATTGCCAATAGAGATTTCAGTCTCGAAAGTTTTTCAGTCAAGAGAAAGGACGGCGGTGACTATATAGCTTTTGCCACGGTTGAAACTGACATAAAGTTAAGCTATGACAGTGCAAAATACAGTGTCTGTGGAAATATGACAAGAGGTTCTTTCAAGTATCCCCTGATGGCATGGCAGCTCGACACTTATTATGACAGCCGTAAAGGCCGCTGGATGGATAATTTGACCAGCGATTATGAATGGCTTTATGAGTTCATCACAGGCGTCCTGAAGAAGGAAGAGAGCCAGGTTGAAAAGTACCAGCGCCTCTTTGAAAAAGGCTACCTCGCAGATATAAACGGAAAAGATATGGTCAATGTCGTTGTAATCAAAGACAGGACGGACGTATGGCTGGAGGAGAACGACTTTACCAGGGGCTTACCGGGTATTACCGATGAACTGAAGGCTATAAGCGATGAATTTGACCATGAGATGTATGAGCTTCAAAAAGTAACTTATCCCAGCCACATGCAGAAACTTTGCAAAGCTTGGACCACAAACTGTCTCAGCGGCGCCGGTATGCGGACCAGAGTGCTTGAACAGCTGCAGGAAAAGGGCATATTAAAGCCCCTCACCGATATACAGAAGCGAGGGGTCAATACCCTGATGTTCTGCGACGCCCTGCCGGGATAACGGACGCCGGTGAACACCGGGGATGGTTCTTCCGTGCACTGAAAGATGCACAGAAGGACCATCCCCTTGTCTTCTTTAATTTAACTTCCGGTTGATTTTCCATTTAACCGAAATAGAATACGGCTCCATTGTATTCCATGTGCCTTGATTTATAATAAAATTGCCAGCTGGCAGTTAAGATTAGAGGGGTGCATGAACAATGGATCTGAAAATCGGGCAGACTATTGCCAGGCTCAGGCGTGAAAGAGGAATTACCCAGGAACAGCTTGCCAATGCCATCGGTGTATCTGTTGCTGCCGTATCCAAGTGGGAAACGGGCCAGACTTGTCCCGACATCGCCCTGCTGCCGGCAATAGCGGAATATTTTACAGTGTCAATAGATGCCCTTATGGATTTCCGCATTTCAGAGCGGTATGCCCAGTTGGAGGAAATAAAGGCCAAACTCAGCGAATACCGGCGAACCGGGGACTTCAATGCGGCTCTTCCTGTTGCAATGGACGCCTTGAGCAGGTATCCCAATGATTTTGACCTCATGCTGAGCGCGGCGAATTTCCTGTTTTCCAAGGGGACCAGCGGGATTCCCGAAGATGAAAAGGCAGAAGTACTGAAGGAGTGTATGCGGTATTTACAGGCAGTAATGAAGGCCTGTCCGGAGGAGCGCATGGTAAACGAAGCATGGGATCTCTTAGCCAACGTATACCATGCCCTGGGCGAATATGACAAGGCAATTGATGCCCTTGAGAAGATAAGTAAGGGTGATGATTACTGGGTCAAGATAGCCGGGCTGAAGTTCAAAAAAGGCGATATCATCGGGGCGAAAGGCTTGCTTCAACTCAAGCTGGCGAAAGAATTATCGAATTTTCCCATGCTCTGCGGGACTCTTGCCGATTGCTACCGGTCTGAAAACAACATGGAAGCGGCCCTGGAGTGCGGGAAGTTTAACGCGAAGGTTATCGAACTTCTGACCGGGGATAAGCCCAATCACTTTGATATGGTTGCCGGCTGCTGTTACTATGAGCTTGCAGAGACTTATTACCAGTGCGATGACTACGACGGGGCTTTAAAGGCCCTTGAAAGGGCTGTTTACCATGCGGTGCGTTTTGATGAAAATCCTTCGTATGTGCCAACTGATGGTGTAAAGTTTTTTGACTGCCTGACAGACAGCTATTATGCTTCCAATTCTCCAGGCAATGTGAGCTATGGGCTGCTGAAAGGAATGGAAAAGAATTTTCCGAAGCTTCATGGCAGGAAAGAATATACTGCCCTCATTGCCAGGCTGAAGGAGAAAGCCGCCACCAAGCAGGAAACAGGCTACTGGCAATAGGCCTTGTTCATGGGAAAATGCCGGCATGGGCAGATTACCCGGTGCGCATTTTTGTACTGGCATGATCCTTCAGGGTTTCCATTGCAATTACGGGGGATTACTGCTGAAAAAGCAGGGAATCCCCCTTTTAATTCGCAAAAAACAGTCCAAATCTCACGAGAAGG
>JAKOSZ010000220.1 GCA_029776555.1 Bacillota bacterium
CGTTAAACTGGGCCTCTGGGTATACAACGACCACATTAACTCCAACTGGCTGGGAGCATGGGTAATCGACGCCAAGGGCACCAGGCACCAGGTTTACTTTACAAAGGCCATGAACTGGACCGGCTGGAAGTACCTGACGGTGTCCCTGGAGGGTATTGATTCGCCCGCCAGGCTGGCCAGGGTTTACCTGGTCCAGGTCAATCCCACCCCCGACTCGGGCTCCATATACATTGACGACCTCAACGCAATAACCGCCGTATATCCGGTTATTGACAAGGACAGCGTGCCCTCGGACACCCAGCCTGCCGATGAAGCCAACAAGGTTGTGACATATAAGCAGGGGAGTAACTCCTTCAGGTTCGCCGTGTTTGACCAAAGGCGGGAACCTGTCAACGAAACCGAGGAAAACCTGGTGAAGCACTTCACCACCAAGGTCAACAAGTACGTGGAGGGCGGCGCGGTGGTAGGAGTAAACAGCCACCAGTTCGCAAAGGACATCAAGAAGCCCTTCGCGGCCACCGGCACCGGTTATAAGTCCTTTGACATCAAGAACAGCCGCTTCATCCAGCTGGATACCTCAAAGAAAGGCTTGAGGCTGAGCAACCCCGACCAGTGGCAGTGGTTCTTGGACCGGCTAAACAGCTTTAGCGGCAGCAACGTGTTCATATTCATGGACATACCGCCCAAGGATTTCTCCGACAGCCTTGAAGCGGGCCTTTTCCAGGACATCCTGACCGAGTACAGGCAAAAGACGGGTAAAAACGTATGGGTGTTCTACAGCGGCAGTGAGAACAGGGGTTACATGGAAAGGGGAATAAGGTATCTGAGCGTTTCGGGCATGAACGGAGGAGAGATAAACGAAGAAAACAAGCTGGATCTCAAGTACATCCTGGTAGTGGTCCAGGGCAACGAGGTCACCTACCAGGTTAAGCCCATATTCTGACGAGCTCAAAACAGTTTTCATCGTCAAGATCGCAGATACTAAAGGTTTAGCCCATCCCACGATGGGCTAAACCTTTCTACCCTCGTGAAAGCATGTATGTCAGCGGGTAAGGCCCACCCCTGGTGAGCTAAACCCTGGATTTTCTCGCGCATACACCGGACCTGCCGCGTAAAGCCCTTCTCCTGGCGGCTTAAGCCCCAGGGCCTTGCTCCAGTTCTGTAAGTGACAATAATTTTAGCCCATCCACTGGATGGGCTTAAGCTTTTACTTTCCTTTTACATGCCATTATAAACAGCGCGCCGAAAACAGCCACCGCGCAGTAGTCCAGGAGAGACGTAAAGAGGAACACCTGCCTGGTACCAAAAGCCTGGCTTAGAAAGCCCCCAACCACGCTTCCCAGTATTCGGGCTATCCCCATGCCCACAAGGCCGTTCAACGCCTGCCCCGATGCCCTCAGTTCCTTGGGCACATTGGCGTTTATATAGGTGGCGAGGGAGTAGGCAAAAACTATAAAGGAAAGGCCGTGGAGCGCGTTTATCCCCAACACAGCGTACTTGTTGGTCACCAGGAAGAGAAGCAGCCAGCGTGTAGCCACAACTCCTGCCGAGGCCGTCAGGGTAACATGCACGCCCAGCTTTTTTACAACCCGGTCCGCAAACAGCAGGAAGGGCACCTCGCTGACGGCGGAGATAAACATGCCCAATCCCAGGAGAAGATTGTCCGCTCCCAGGTCGTTGGTGTAGTACTTGGGGAAAAAGCTGTAGTAAAAGCCCAGGGTTGTCTGCACCACCAGGCTTATCCCCATTAGAAGGACCAGCTCCCTGTTTTTTAACAGGAGCCACATGGGCACCTTTTTGCCCTGGGATTGGTGCCCCTTTACCCCGGGAAGGCCGGAAACAATTAAAACGGCTGAGATGCTGATGAGAAAGTAGAGGACAAATATTGCCTCAAAATTGAGTTTCGCCGCTATTCCCGCCACCACCGACATTACGGCAAAGCCCAAAGTGCCTGCCATCCTGATGGGGCCGAACTTCCACCCTTTTGAATCAATGTATTCAAGGGTTATGGCGTCGCTCAACGGGTTTACGGAGGTCTGGAAGAATGTGAATACACTCATAATTGCAAACATGTAGGCAAACTTGTATTCGAGCTTGCCGAACAACGATGAAAGCGGATACAGTAAAATCGTAGCCGCTCCACCTGAAAGCAGTATGTTTAGAATAAAATTTTTCGTTTTCGCCCTGTCACCAGCTGTCCCCCATACGGGCTGCGCCGCTATTGCAATAAAGGGAGCCAGCGCCAGCAGTGAACCCATTTGTATATCATTGAAACCAAGGTTTTTCAGGTACACGGGCATAAACGTCCCGTAGACCGCGTTGGTCATATAAGTTGCTGCATACAGCGCAAAAAACCTTTTAAGTATCTTACTATCACTCATAACTTCGTGCACTTCCTGTTATCTCTGGTAAAAGCCTATTTTTCCTTCAACCGCCAAAGCGGTTGAACGTGCAGACCGCCTTTCCAATTCAGCGTCCTATAGTTTCCGTAATCTTTCTCCGTATAATCCTTATAATGTGAAAAGCCGTTCTCTGTCTATTTTACATACTTTCTTAGGATAGCACAATTTTTTTATTTTAACACGAAAAAAATACCGGAAGGAATATTCCCACCGGCCCCGGTTTTTTTACACATTATGTCTATAGTGTCTATGCGGACTGAATAAGTTAATCAAATCGAGACACACCATCAGGACATACCA
>JAKOSZ010000221.1 GCA_029776555.1 Bacillota bacterium
AAACATCCTTTCCCCGAAACCCTATAATCCTTCTGCATTAAGAAACGGATCGCAAAAACTTTTCTTTCGTCCTTCTTTCCCGGGCGAACAGGCAGTACAGGGCCTTTGTGAGCTTCAGCTCTCCTGCGGCTTATACTTCCCCAGCCTGTATACTGCCGGCAGTAAGCCCGGAACTGCCGCAATTGCCAGGCAGATTACGACATCGGGCACAAGGTAGGAGCCGTTGTAAATGGCCGAGTAGAGGAAGACGTTCTGTCCCCCGGCGTATTCGGCAAAGAATACGACCCCCGACAGGAAGTGGCAGACAAACCTTCCCAGGGTCCCCGCCACAATGCCGAAGTAGGGTTTGTCCTTGAAAAAGCCCGCAAGCCCTAGCAGGGAAAAAGCCAGCGGGTAGTCCAGCAAAAACTGGGCCGGGTGGGCAAACCAGGGGTCCTGGATGTACTGGAGAAGGCCGTGGATAAGTCCGGCCGCAAGCCCGACCCTGGGACCGGCTATAAAGGACAGCATGAAAATGGGAAGCATGCTGGCCACGGTTATGGTTCCGCCGTTGGGCAGACTGAAGAGCTTCACGAAGGAAAGGGCAAAAGCGGCGGCAATGGCCAAAGCCGCATAAGCAATGACCTTTGTGTCAAACCTGGTTTTCCGGCTTATGACGAAGAAGATCCCCGCCAGAGCCAGGAAAGAAAGCAGCGTTATTGTCGACTTAAGGGTAAACAGCCCCCCGATGTACTCAAAAAACACTATGGACATTAAGAATACCTCCTTTTACTTGTATTCTGCGCTTTTACAAGGCGCCGATTCATCCGCTGGAATTTTCCCTCCCGTTTGTCCCGGGGTTTGCCAACCAAAGGAGCAAAATCGGCAAACCGTTGATTTATCCGGTGCTGCCGGTCAACCACAGGCCAGCAGTGTTTATCGTCCAAGCCCCTGGCAGAATAAAAAAGCTGCCTGATATGGTTCAGACAGCACCGTCGGCGAATTTTACTCAACTTCCTACGCTGGCATTACCCAGATCAGGTTCATGGGTTCCAAGCCGTGCAAGGCTTGATCTCAGCCGGACTCATCCAGCACCCCAGTAAAAGCATTAAATTTTTCCGTGCCCATACACTAGGCACAGAAATATTATACAACTTGGGAGCAACAGGCGCAAGAACCCGGAGGACGTCTCTTTTCTTCATTTTCCCCTTAAATTCTTCCAATCACCTACTGAAAGTTTACCCTACCAAGGATGTCACCCTCCATTTCATTTCGCCGCATTTTTCAAAAGGGCAAAGCCGTCTTATCATCAATTTATGCGGTATTTCGTTCCCCAGGCCCCGCAATAGTTTTACGCCGACAAAATACCCGACCCTGCCCCAAGCTCACTGGGGACGTGTTTTTGTTCATAAGGGCTGTATCCATAACAAGCATCCGAACCGGTCCCCAAGCTATCCGGGGTGCGGCCAAAAACGCGCTTTCTCGTCAAATCCCCGATTTATGGCCCCGGCCAATTTGACAGGCCCCCCTTTTGTATGTATAATGAACTCACTCTGAAGGTTAGACCCGGGGGTTAGACCCATAAACCTTTGACCGGCTTTATCCGCCCGCGCCTCACAGGCCGAAGCTGCGCGGAAAGACCGGGGATAGACTTTCAGTTCCCCGAAACCGAACAATATCAAGCCTTTGGCAAAAGACGCCTGCCGCTTGGATTTTATTGTATTATAAAGGCTTTTGGGACGGGCGTTTATACATGAGCGCAGGGATACGCACCACACTTTGAAAGGAGCATGCCAGATGGAACTTTGGTTCACTGAATACTACACCGACAGCGTCAGGTTTTCCATAAAGGTCAAAAGGCACCTGGCAAGCCTTCAAAGCCAGTTCCAGAGGATTGATGTTTTTGAATCCGAGGAATTCGGCCGCTTTCTGGTTATAGACGGTCTTATGATGCTCACCGAGAAAGACGAGTTCATCTACCACGAGATGATGGTGCACGTGCCCATGGCAGTTCACCCCAACCCGCGGAAAGTGCTGGTCATCGGCGCCGGCGACGGAGGCGTCGTCCGTGAGTTGGCCCGTTACTCCTATGTTCAGCAGATCGACCTTGTGGAAATAGACAGGATGGTCATTGAAGTGTGCAAGAAGTACCTGCCCCAAACCGCATGCAGCCTGGACGATGAGCGGGTGAACATCCATTACCAGGACGGTTTGAAGTACATTAAAGGCTATGAGGACTACTATGACCTTATTATCGTCGATTCCACCGACCCCATCGGCCCTGGCGAGAACCTGTTCACAAAGGAATTCTACGGCAACTGCTATAAAGCATTAAAAGCCGACGGAATCATGGTGAACCAGCACGAGAGCCCCTTTTACAGGAATGACGCCCTTGCCATGCAAAAGGCCCACAGGGCCATCGTCCAGACCTTTGACTTAAGCCTGGTGTACCAGGCCCATATACCCACCTACGCTTCAGGCCACTGGCTTTTCGGCTTCGCCTCGAAAAAATACCATCCCACCAGGGACCTGGACGCCGCAAAGTGGAATTCGCTGGGTATAAAGACCAGGTACTACAACACCAATCTTCACATCGGAGCCTTTGCCTTGCCGACCTACGTAGAGGAGCTGCTCAAGGAAGCGGAAGAATAGGCCTGAAAGCTTTATTTGCTTTGGACATGCAATCATCGTGATGGTAAATAACCTCTATCCTCTGGGTCTGAAAGCTCTATTAGCTTTGGACATTAAAAGACCAGCTGGGTTTTAGTCCAGCTGGTTCCTTTTATAGAGGGAATAGAGTTTCTTAAGCTCTTCGATTTTCTCGGCCATTTCCAGCTGGAGCCTGGAAACGGCGTCATAATCGTGGCGCTCTATTAACTCCTTTATTCTCGTAAACAGGGATTTGCTGCTTAAAGAGTCCTTGGCAAGGTACTTCCTCAGACCGTCAATCTTAAGCCAGAGTTTTTCGTCATAGTCGGTGTAACCGGAACCATGGCACTTGACGCAGCTTCTCACAAGCTCATGGCCTTCGGCAATAATCCTTTCGCTTAATTCCATGAGCCACTGCAGACTGGCGGCTTTAACAAACGAGTTTATTATAACGCTGTTGAAAACATCGCCCTTTTCCAGGATCGCCCTTTTACCCGGATACTTATCAAGATTGCGCAGGTTTTCCCAAACCGTACGCGGGGGAACTCCAAAGAATTCGTTCCTCTTCTCCTGGGTAAAATGCTCAAAGACGTCTTCCTCGCTCCTGTAAGCCCTGCCCTTTTCCAGGTAATCGGCAGGTTCATCCGGCGCCTTGGAGAACTCTTTCTCCAGTTGGGAGGCAGCCTTGCCCGACTTCACCGCGTATTCAATCCCGTCCAGCATGGACTGGTATATGGCCGCCAGGGCAAGGTAAGTGTTGGTATGCGGGTTGGGGGACCTGATCTCGAACCTCACCGACATGGGGTTATCCATA
>JAKOSZ010000222.1 GCA_029776555.1 Bacillota bacterium
AGCCGGAGTGGACGTCACCCTCATATGCGACAATATGGCTTCCAAGGTGATGAAGGAAGGGCGGGTCCAGGCCGTCCTTGTAGGGTGTGACCGTGTCGCGGCGAACGGCGATACCGCCAACAAAATAGGCACCTCGGGCGTGGCCATACTGGCAAAACACTACGGCATACCCTTTTATGTGTGCGCTCCCCTCTCAACCATTGACATGAACATAAAAACGGGTGATGACATCCATATCGAGCTGCGGCCGGAAGATGAGGTAACTAAGATGTGGTATAAGAAACCCATGGCGCCGGAAGGTATTAAGGTCTACAACCCCAGCTTCGACGTGACCGACAACAGCCTCATAACCGCCATAGTCACCCAAAGGGGGATAGCGTACCCGCCCTATACCGAAAGCCTGGCCCTCATGTTTAAGGAAGAGGCTTCAAATGGGAAATAAGCGGCGGCGCTGGTGCCGGCTGTGACCGCGCTGCCGCCGGACGGTGAACCCGGGGAAAACCGTGTTAAGGCAGGCCCCTTTCGGACAATAAAAGTCTTACGACGGGCAATAAAAGCCAGTGATACCGGTGAAAAAAGAGGGCAGGAGGAAGGCCGCGCTTGACAATCAGGCCTCAATTATGTACTTTTGTTCTAACACGGCTTTTCATCGTGCTGAAGTTTTTTTTTCTGCAATCGGTCATTTTATGCTTTTGTTTAATACGCTCTATGCCTGCAAGGAGTTGATGTTATGGGAATGCTTGATATGGCCGCAAAGGCAAAGCAGGCTTCCATAAAGCTCGCCGCTGCCGATGCCGAACATAAAAACAGCGCATTGAAAAAAATCGGGGAGCTGCTGGATAAAAGGAGGGAAGCCGTAAAGGCTGCCAACTTAAAGGACCTGGAACGAAGCGAGAAAGAAAATATCGCACCCCCTCTTTTGAAAAGGCTTAAGTTTTACGACGAGAAAATTGACGATGCCATTGACGGCATTTACAGCCTGATGAAACTGCCGGACCCTGTGGGGAGAACCCTTCTTGCCACGGAGCTGGATTCGGGGCTGGAGCTTTACAGGGTCAGCTGCCCTATTGGGGTTATCGGCGTGATTTTTGAATCGAGGCCCGATGCCCTGGTGCAGATTTCCGCCCTCTGCTTAAAGAGCGGGAACAGCGTGCTCTTAAAGGGCGGCTCCGAGGCCAGGGAGACCAACCGCATACTGGCGGAGATAATTGCCGAGGCCACTGCCGAAGCCGGCATGCCTTCCGGCTGGATACAGCTCCTGGAGACCAGGGCGGATGTCAACGAAATGCTGAAAATGGACCAGTACATCGATCTGATCATTCCCAGGGGTTCCAACGAGTTTGTGAGGTACATCATGGACAATTCAAGAATACCGGTGCTGGGGCACGCCGACGGCATATGCCACTGCTATGTCCACGAGGATGCTGACCCGGACATGGCCTTAAGGGTGGTGACAGATTCCAAAACCCAGTATGTGGCTGTCTGTAACGCCGTTGAGACCCTGCTGGTCCACCGGCGCATAGCGCCCCGGTTCCTGCCTGCGCTTAAAGAGGAGTTTGACAGGCGGGGGGTGACCATGCTGGGCTGTCCCGCCGCCCGCAGCATCATACCCATCGAAGCGGCTTCGGAAGAAGACTGGAAGACCGAGTACTTGGATTACAAGCTGTCAGTTAAGGTTGTTGACGACATTTATGAGGCCATTGACCATATAAACACCTTTGGTTCAGGACATACCGACGCCATAATCACCGAAAGCGGGGAAAATGCCGCCCTGTTCATGGACCTGGTTGACTCGGGCAACGTGTTCTGGAACTGCTCCACCCGGTTCAGCGACGGCTTCCGTTACGGCTTCGGGGCCGAGGTGGGGATAAGCACCAGCAAGGTGCACGCCCGGGGGCCTGTAGGCCTCGAAGGTTTGGTCATCTACAAGTACAAGCTTCTGGGGAAGGGGCACATTGTGGCGGATTACGCTTCCAGGGCCAGGTCCTTTACCCACAGGAAGCTGGACAGGGAATTTCCTCTTTAAGTTTCCGGCGGCAAGCGTTTTCCCGCCGTTTATGGGGAGAAATGGGATGATTTTCAAGAAAAAGGACAGGCGCAGGCTGGAGAACGAAATGCTTTTGAGAAAACTGGACGGAAGGGCCGTGGAGTGCGTTTCTGTCAGAAACTTGAAAGACTACAGTGAAACCATCATTGGCCGGGACGGGGTCATAAACATCTTTGAAGACCAGTTTATAATCATATGCGGCAATAAGATAGTTTTCAGGCATCCGGTAAGCGGGTTGAAAGCCGGGGAGTTTATGAGCCTTGAGGGCATTAATATAAGCTACAGGGATGAAAAAACGGGAGAGGATGCCGCCATAGTGGTGTACTACAAGTACTACCGGAAATTATCCAACAAAAAAAAGGGCCTGGAGAAATAACCCCAGGCCTCTTTTTTGCTTAAGTCCCATCAATAGCTTCCCACTTTCTTTACCAGTTCAATTATGCGCCTGAAGTCCTCCAGGCTGACCGAGGATGGGATGGAGTGGTCGGAAGAGAAAATGTAGCCGCCCGACTCTTTCATTACGGGAATCACCCTCTCGATTTCGGCGGATATTGCCTCCGTGTCGTCCCATATGACGGCGTTTATTCCTCCGTGGAAAACCAGATCCTTGCCGTACTTTTTCTTTAAGGCCACGGGGTCCATGCCGGCCTTTACCTCCAGGGGCCCTAAGGCGTCAAGGCCTATTTCAATCAGCTCGGGTACAAAGGGGTTTATGTCCCCGCAGGAGTGGAGCTCGGCATATATTCCTTTTGAGTGGGCCCAGTCTATAGCCCTCTTGTGCACCGGTTTCAAAAGCTCCCGGTAGGTTTTAAGGGAAAAGAACTGGTTGTGTTTATATCCCATGTCATCGGGCCATGTTATGCAGTCAAACCTGTACCCCGCATCCCATATCATATCAAACAGGGCCAGGTCAACGTCCAGGTAGTGGTTGAACATGTCCACGCACCACTCCGGGTCTTCGAGAAGGGCTATCAGGAGCCTTTCGGTTCCAACGGCCCAGGAGTGGGTTACGTCAAAGCCGAACCACAGGTTGGCCTGAATCCAGTAGCCCTCCTCCCGCCACTTCCTGTAATTGTTTTCAAGAAGCTTCCAGGGGATTCTGTCCCTGGTGGGCACCATGCGCTCTTTGGCTTCTTTCCACTCATCGGGCCCGGTTATTGTGAACTTTAGAAACTCGGGAGTTGAGGCGGCATGTTTCCATTCTTTCTGGGTAGCCCCCCAGACGGTGGTGTATATCTTGTATTCTTCCGTTTCCTCGATGGTATAAGCCGGGTACCGCGGGCTGTTGTCAACACTGATGCCTGCCACCTTGTCCAGGGCGAAATAATCCCTGTAACTTACCCCTTCAGGCATTCCTTCCCTGTGCCATCTTTCTACGGTGGCGCCCCAGGGAGAGTCAAGTATCGGGACTCTGTCGGCTTCCTTATGCTCGAACATCCTTTTGAAACGTTTATAAGAAGTTAAAGTCTCCATTAAAAAACCTCCTTAGCCTGACCTGAATAAAACCGGAAATCCTGCCTGAACAATATTATATCATACCAGAGGGACAGGGGGCAGCTGTTTCCCGCCGTAACGGCCGGGGAGGACAAAAAAACGTCATTTGAAAAAGTAAATTCCACCCCAAAATCATAGACAGCGAAATTAAGTTTTGCAAATCAAGGAAAATGTGAAACATGGAAGTTACTTTTGTAAAGTGATACTGTTTCAATTCTCCTGCAAAAGCTGGAAGATTGTCTTTTGAAAAGCTATGATAAATCTATGGTGGTGCCTCTAAAGGAGGTACGCATATGCATA
>JAKOSZ010000223.1 GCA_029776555.1 Bacillota bacterium
AGAGAGGAAACCGTATCGGAACAGAAAGTCTATAGGGGAAATATAATTACCGTCTCAAAGGTTTTTGTAACCCTGCCCAACGGGAAACAGGCTTCAAGGGATATTGTCACTCACCCCGGCGCCGCGGTGGTCATACCTGTCAACGAAGAAGGGGAAGTTTTTATGGTAAGGCAGTTCAGAAAGCCCCTGGAAAAAACCCTTTTGGAGCTCCCGGCAGGGAAGCTGGACCCGGGAGAAGACCCCAGGGACTGCGCCTTGAGGGAGCTTTACGAAGAGACGGGATTAAAGTGCAAAGAACTGCGTTACTTAACCAGGATATACTCCACCCCCGGCTTTTGCAACGAGGTGCTTTACATTTACATGGCCACCGGACTGGAGCTTGGGGACGCCCATACCGATGACGACGAGTTTTTGACCAGGGAAAAACACCACATAAGCAAACTTATGGAAATGGTTTTAGACGGCACCATCAGCGACGCAAAGACCATCGTGGGCATAATGCTTGCGGCAAGGCATCTGGGCCTGTAGGTGACAGTATGGCAAATTACCGGCGCGACGGCTAGAATTTTTTATGAAACGTTGGCATAAAATCATTATAGAGACAAAGGCGCGCAGGATGCCCTGCAAAGGTGGATGCCGTTGAAGCTTCGGGTTAGCGGGCTGTTCTACAGCCATATCAGGAACAACATCAATACGTATTTTGCCCTGCTGGTGTTTTTTGTCATAGGGGTTTCTGCCGGCAGTTTTACTGTCAACGGTTTAAGTCAGGCGCAGCAGGATGAGCTTGCCAATTACTTTCAGGGTTTTTTGCAGCTCCTGGAGTACCAGAAGCTGGACAGCAGCGAACTGCTGAAGACAGCTCTGGCGGAGAACATGAAACTTGTCCTAATAATGTGGTTGCTGGGAGTAACGATAATCGGTATTCCCTTTATTTTTATCCTGATAGTCATAAAGGGCTTCCTGTCGGGTTTTAGTACCGGCTTCATCATAAAAACGCTGGGGGCCAAGGGGGTGCTGTTTTCCCTGCTGGCGGTGCTTCCCGTGGAACTCATCAATGTTCCCTGTTTCATAGCCCTTGGGGTGAGCGGCATAAACTTCTCCCTTAAAATAATAAGGAGCCGGTCAGGCAGGCATTTTTCCCGGCAGGACCTTAAGAGCAATCTGCTGGTCTACTGTTTCATAACCCTGCTTTTTTCCGGTTTCCTGTTTGCCGGAGCCCTGATAGAAAGCTACATAACACCTGTTTTCATGCGAATGATGGCTCCCGTAATCCTGGGATAGTGAAATAAGTTCATGCATATGTATAATTATGGGATATGTGGCTAGAATTATATATGGATTATGAAAACATTGGATGTGGTTCATATTGTTAAAGCCAATATATGTACACGTATGGTATAAAATTATGTAAATGGGGAGGAGGATTTTACAATTAAATGTGGAAAAATAATTATATCAATTACAAAATGAGAGTAAAAACCTGAACAGGTTAAATTATTAATAAAAAATCAACACCGTGGCTGTGACTGTGATTGGGAGGCGGCTTAAAAACAGGAAGTCAAAAGCTGCCGAAGCTTAGCGCCGAAAGGCACTTATCAGGAAAGACGGACATGGAAATGAGCTTTCAATTTTATCTTAATATAAAGGAGTAGTTGGCAGATGGAAGCATTAGTTGAAAAGTTTGTAAACTTTCTGGAAAAAGATAAGCGCTTGTCCTTTAACACGCTGCAGTCTTACCGCAGGGATATTGAGCAGTACGTAAACTACCTTAAGACCATTAATCTCAAAAACATTTCCAAAACCAACAAGGCAACGATTATAGCCTACCTGCTCTACCTGCAGAAGAAAGGCAGGGCTATGTCCACCATATCAAGAAACCTGGCTTCTATACGATCCTTCTACCAGTACATATCAAAGAACAAAATAATAGACAGCGACCCGACTCAGGACTTGGAATCGCCGCGGATAGAGAAGAAACTTCCCCAGATACTGTCCACCCAGGAGGTGGAACTCCTGCTGGAGCAGCCAAAGTGTGTGGACCTGAAGGGCTACAGGGACAAGGCAATGCTGGAATTGCTTTACGCCACCGGTATCAGGGTGTCGGAACTGATTTCCCTGGACGTTGACGACATCAACCTGGAAGCGGGGTTCGTAAGGTGTAACAAGGGAGCGAGGGAAAGGGTAATCCCGGTGGGTTCCATGGCGATAGCGGCCATTAATGACTACCTGAAAAATGCCAGGGGATTCTTGATCCAGGACCCCAATGAAAAAGCGCTGTTTGTTAATATTAACGGAAGGCGGCTGACCAGGCAGGGCTTCTGGAAAGTCATAAAACTGTACAAGAACCAGGCCAAAATCGCCAAGGATATCACTCCCCATACCTTAAGACACTCCTTCGCCGCTCACCTTCTGGACAACGGCGCTGACTTAAAGTCCATACAGGAGATGCTGGGCCACTCGGACATATCCTCGACCCAGATATACGCCCAGATTGCGAGGAACAGGATAAAAGAGGTGTATAAGAAGACACATCCCAGGGCGTAAAAACCGGCACGGAAGCGTTTAAAAGAGGGCTTCCGCAGGGGGATCAGGGTTGGAGCAGTTGAAGGGCAGGAAGGGTTAAGGCAAGCCCTGTCTGCTTCAAAACCGGTAAAATCCTGCGGCGGCAGGATGGGGCCAAATTAAAGACTTCAAACAGAATTTAGGGGATTTACTCCCCTAAATTTTATTTATACAATTTAACAAAGAGGGATATGGAAATGAAAAGGGTTATTCTTGTTATATTGGACAGCGTCGGAATAGGGGAATTGCCCGACGCCTGGAAATACGGCGACGCCGGCAGCAACACCCTGGGGAATACAGCGAAAAGCTTTGAGGGTTTTTCCCTTGAAAACTTAAGAGAACTGGGGCTTGGAAACATTGAAGGGG
>JAKOSZ010000224.1 GCA_029776555.1 Bacillota bacterium
TAAGGTGACCTCGTATGCGGCAGGCTTAAACCATCTCACCTTCATATACGACTTCAGGTATGACGGGAAAGACGCCCGGCCGGTTTTAGCGGAAAAACTGGCCCGGGTTAAGGAAGAGGGAAGGGAAGAACTCAAGGAGCCCTTTGCCTGGGACTTGTTTGAGACCTATGGCGCTTTCCCGGCTCCCGGGGACCGCCATATTACCGAGTACTACGCCGAAAGGTTCCCGTCGGGGAGCTACTACGGAAAAAGGTTAGGGGTTGACGCCTTCTCATTTGAAAAGACCATAGAAAACGGGGATAAGCAGTTTGATTACATGGTCAGCCTGGCCAAATCCCCCGACCCGCTGCCCGAGAGCTTTTTCAAGCGTTTCGCCGGGGAGCACGAACAACTGATAGACATCATTGACTCCATGGAACACGACCGGAGGAAGGTCTACTCGGTGAACCTGCCCAACCGGGGAACGGTGGCCGGCCTGCCTGATGAAGCGCTTCTGGAACTATCCGCCGTTGCTACGGCCCGGGGCATGATACCCTTAAAAGCCGACGGCTTCCCGGATGCGCTGGCAGGCGTACTGGCCAGGCATGTCGCCATAGCCGAGCTGACAGTGGACGCCGCTTTAAAGGGAGACCGAAAGCTCTTTGCGGAAGCCGTGATGATGGGAGGATACATGACCGACAGGCAGGAAACCGAAAAGATGGTAGACGAGCTGATAAGCGCTCACAGGCAGTTCCTGCCGCAGTTTTAGCCCGTAAAACCTGTGAGAAAAAGGAGGCAGGCAGGAATGGAAGGGAGAGCATGTCCCAGGGAGGGAAGCTTTCCGGGGGAAGAACAGAGGGTTTACAGGAACGACGCGAAGGAAGCTGCCTTTCTCTTAGGAGGAATCGGAACCGGCAATGTTTCGGTGGCTGCAACGGGGGAGTTCCGCGACTGGGAGATTTTCAACAATCCCGGGAAGGGAAACCATCTCCCCTATACTTTTTTTGCCATCTGGGCAAAGGCTGAAGGGGAGAAGGGAAGGACCCAAGTCCTGGAAGCCCGGCCCGGGGCTTTATCGCCCAACCCCAGGAATGTGCCGGGCCTTCCCAGGTTCCCGGAATCCCGCATGTGGGTTCGCTACCCCTTTTTGAACCTAGCTTTTGACGATGATGAGATGCCGGTAGAGGTCCAAATGGAGGCCTTTACCCCTTTTATTCCTCTTAACCCGGAGGATTCGGGAATTCCCGGCGCTGTTATAAGGTACAGGTTAAAGAATAAAACCCCAAAGGCGGTTGAGGTGTCCGTATGCGCTTCCATCTTGAACGCCGTGGGTTACGCCGGAGTGGACCCCTACGAAATCCTGGAACACAGGGATTATGAACACAACGTCAACGAGGTCAGGAAAGAGGGCGATTTTACAGGGCTGTACATGTACTCCACCAAGTTTGACGAAAGCTCCCGGTATTTCGGCAGCATGTGCCTGGGGGTCAGCGGAGAAGGGGGCTTTGTCAAACCCTGCTGGTTCAAGGGCAGCTACTGGGACGGAGTCCAGGACTTCTGGGACGACTTTGGCGAAGACGGCTGGCTGGAAGAAGGAAAAAAGGAGGACCTGGTGGACTGCCTTTTTAAGGTAAAGAGCAGCATGCGCATCGGTTCAGTGGGTCGTAAACTCCTGCTTGAACCCGGAGGAGAAGACAGCGTACAGTTTGTGCTTTCCTGGTACTTCCCCAACCGGGTGAAAGGATGGGTGGAAAACTGCAAAAGCCCCAGGTTCAGAAACCCGGAGGCGCCAATTGTCAGGAATCACTACGCCAAACTTTACAGCGACGCATGGGATGCGGGTCTTTACCTGCTGAGGAACCTGGAAAGGCTTGAGTACTACAGCAGGGCCTTTGCCCGGTCCCTTTACGAAAGTTCCCTGCCGGGCTACGTGGTAGAAGCCCTTACCGTGGGGATAACGGTACTCCGCAGCAACACCTGTTTCTGGCTGGAGAACGGCAAGTTCCTTGGATGGGAAGGCTGCGGGAGCAAATCGGGGAACTGCTTCGGGAGTTGCACCCATGTTTGGAATTACGCCCAGACCCTGGCCTTTTTGTTCCCCGGCCTGGAGAAAACCATGCGCCGGGTGGAGTTTACCGACGAGATTTTAGAAGACGGGAGACTGTCTTTCAGGATGAAGACGGTGTTTGACGAGCCCAGGTGGGATTTTACCGAGCCGGCGGCGGACGGGCAGCTGGGGACCATAATCCGCTTCCTCAGGGACGTCAAGGTCAGCGGGGATGTGGAGTTTTTAAGAGACATGTGGCCGGCTGTCAAAAGGGCCCTGGACTATTCCCTGTCCTACTGGGACAAGGACGGGGATTGCCTGCCCGACGCCATGCAGCACAACACTTACGACATAGAATTTCACGGGGCCAATTCCCTGACAGCGTCCCTGATGCTGGGGGCCCTTATGGCCGGCATTGAAATGGCGCGCATGGCGGGGGATGAAGAGGCCCGGAACAGATACCAGAAAGCCCTGGAAAAGGGCAGAGAGAGCGCTGAGAAACTCCTCTGGAACGGCGAGTACTACCAGCAGAAGCTGGACGACATTGAGAGGTACAAGTACCAGTATGGGACGGGCTGCCTTTCGGACCAGATGCTGGGCCAGTTCTTATGCCGCATGGCCGGGCTTGGCTATATACTGCCGGAAGAGCGGGTAAAAAGCGCCGTTAAGTCCATATTTGACCACAACTTCTTCAAGGGCTTTGACATGCACCATAATGTGCAGAGGTCCTACGTGAAAGCCGACGAAAGGGGCCTGGTCCTCTGCACCTGGCCGAGAGGCGGAAGGCCGCGTTTCCCCTTCGTCTATTCCGACGAGGTCTGGACGGGGGTTGAGTACCAGGCCGCCGCCCTGCTGATTTACGAGGGCTATGTGGAAGAAGGGCTTGCCATCGTGGAAGCCATAAGGGAGCGGCACGACGGGTACAGGAGGAACCCCTGGGATGAGCAGGAGGCGGGACACCACTATGCCCGCTCCATGTCCAGCTGGGCGGTCCTGCTGGCCTTAAGCGGTTTCAAGTGCGACCTGGCGGAAGGGGTAATAGAGTTTAACCCTGTTAATAAAGATGGGGCATGGGAAAGCTTTTTCTGCTGCGGCAAGGCCTGGGGAGTTTTCCGGCGGAAGAAGAGCTTGGACGGCCAAAGCTATGACTGCGAACTGGAAGTGCTCTACGGGAGCCTTGACGGAGTAAAGGCAATTGCCGACGGGCGCCGGATTGCCCGGATAAAAGCGGGACGGTGAAGGGCGCAAAAAGGTACCAATTGTCAGGGAGGGGACTTTGATATGACAGATAAAGACAATTTCTCGTCCATATACGAGTATGTCAGTTCCCTGCCGGTGTTTTCCGACCATGAGCACCAGCGGGGCGATGAGTTCTTCAGGGAAGGCATGAGCCTGGAAAAGGTCATCGCCAATTCCTATATAGCCTGGACCGGCTTTGTGTCCGACGGAACCAGGGAGTCCAGGGAGAGGTTTTTGGATAACGCGGGCTTTAACTCATACTTTACATGGCTGGAAAAAGGGATTCAGAAAGTCCACGGAATAGGCAGCCGGATAACTCTTGAGAACTGGGACTTTATTTCGGACACGATAAAGAAGACCTATGCCGCCGACCCGGATTTCCACTGGAGGTCACTCCTTGACAACGGCTACGAAAGGCAGATACTCGACACCTTCTGGGACCCCGGGTTGGACAACGGGCATCCGGAGGTGTTTACCCCGGCCTTCAGGATAGACAAGTTCATGTACGGCTACAACGCCTCATCGGTGGCCCCCAATGACTTTATCCCCTGGGAAAGGTACGGTTTTTCCGGCGGGAGCCTGGACGACTACGTGGAGCATATGAGGAACATAATAATTAAGCAGTACCGGAAGGGGAAGGTGGCTGCCTTTAAGTGCGCCGAGGCGTACAACAGGCACATATCCTTCCTCCCCGACGACTATGAGGCGGCAAAGGCGGCCTTTAACAAGCCGGCGGAGGAGATAACCGAGGAGGAGAAAATCCTCTTTGGCAACTACATATTTAACCGCTGCTGTGAGCTGGCGGCCCAACTGGAAGTTCCTTTCCAGATTCACACCGGGCTGGCCCGGCTCAGCGGTTCCAGGCCCATGAACCTGGAACCTGTCATTGCCAGATACCCTAAAACCCGCTTTGTGCTCTTCCATTCCGGTTTTCCCTGGACCAACGAGGTGTCAGGCCTTGCCCACAACTACGGCAATGTCTGCCCCAGCCTGACCTGGACGGCTACCATCTGCACCTCGGAAGCCGTAAGGGCCCTGCACGACTACATTGATGTGAGCTGTTCCATAAACTCCATAACCTGGGGCAGCGACTGTTTTGTGCCGGAAGACAGCGTAGGGGCGATGCTGGCCTGGAGGTACATCGTAGCCACCGTGCTGGAAGAGCGCTACACCGACGGCCGGATGGACATGAAGGATGTGGAGATATTAGCCCGCAAGCTGATGTACGAGAACGGGCGCAGGTTGTATTTAAAGAAAATCTAAGGATTAAGGGGGGGTTTTCTTGGCGGAAAAAGTCTTTTACGAAGAACTTACTCCAAAGGAGTTCCGGCTCAGGATAAAGGAGGCGCCCATTGCCTACCTTCCCCTGGGAACCCTTGAGTGGCATGGGGAACACCTGCCTCTCGGCGCCGACGGAATTCAATCCAGGGGCTTTTTTGAGCTGCTGGCCAAAAGGGTTGGCGGCATAGTGCTGCCGATGCTCTTTTTGGGGCCCGACCGGGTGAATGAAAAAGACGGCAGGAAGCTGTTCGGCATGGATGTGTGCAGGCTTAAGCCCGGGGAGGAGCATTACTACGAGAGCGGGCAGTTGGACGGCAGCGCTTACTGGGTGCCCGACCAGACCTTCAGGCTGATGCTGGACGGAATAATGTACCAGCTGGCAAGGGCGGGCTTCAAGGTGGTAGTAGGCCACGGCCACGGGCCTTCCACATTGGCCTTCGGCCGGTACGCTCCCGAGTGGAGAGAGAGCCTGGGGCTGGAGTGCGTTAACTGCTGGGGCAGTGAGTATGACCGGGAGGGCCTTGGGATACAGGTAGACCATGCAGCTATGAACGAGACTTCACTGGTGATGGCATTAAGGCCCGAACTGGTCCGGATGGAGAACCTGCCCGCCGACACCAGGATATGGCCGGTGGGCATAGGGGGCAAAGACCCCAGGCTTCATGCCAGCAGGGAGCTGGGGGAAAAAATCCTTCGGATCCAGCTTGACCGTATGGCCGCACTGATTAAAAATATATTGAACAACCTGGATTCCAAGCGGCAGGAAAATACCTAAAAGAGGCTGGAGGGGTAAAAATGGGTCAGTTCAACGGATTAAACTTAAGCTTAGGTAACCTTTCGCGCTTATCCCAGGCTCAGACCAGGTCCATAAGCGCTGAAAACTTCACCGGGGAAAAGGGAAAGGGAGGAATGGCCACCGAAGGCACCGGCGCCAACTGTGCCCGGGACCTGGGACGGGGCTGGAAGATTTCTCCTTCCGTGGTGATAAAGCCGGGAGAGGTATTTACCCTGGCTGACATTGATGGCCCGGGCGCAATTCAGCATATCTGGATGACGCCCACAGGGAACTGGCGCTTTTTGATATTCCGCGTTTACTGGGACGGGCAGGAGCAGCCTTCAGTGGAATGCCCCCTGGGCGATTTCTTCTGCAGCCCCGCAAGACCGTGGGCTCCGCTGGTTTCCCTGCCGGTGTGCGTAAACCCGGGCAGCGCCTTTAACTGCTACTGGGAGATGCCTTTCAGAAAACACTGTCGCATGACCGTTACCAACATATCCGACGAGCAGGTAACCTTGTTCTACCAGATTACCTATGCCCTTACCGAAGTGCCGGAGGACGCGGCATACTTCCATGCCCAGTTCCGGCGGGCCAATCCCCTCAGGTACGGGGAAGTCTATACCATACTGGACGGAGCAAGGGGACAGGGCCACTACGTCGGGACCTATATGTTCTGGGGCGTCAACAACAACGGCTGGTGGGGGGAAGGGGAAATAAAGTTTTACATGGACGGAGACAAGGAATTTCCCACTATTTGCGGCACCGGCACCGAGGACTACTTCTGCGGTTCGTACAACTTTGAAAATCAGCAGACCCACCAGTACCAGGAGTTTACCACTCCCTACTCGGGTTTGCACCAGGTGATCCGCCCCGATGGCTTATACAGGTCCCAGATGCGCTTTTCCATGTACCGCTGGCATATTATGGACCCCATCAGGTTCCGGCAGGACCTGAGGGTGACCATACAGGCACTGGGCTGGCGGTCGGGAGGGCGTTTCCTGCCGCTGCAGGACGATATCTCCTCGGTGGCTTACTGGTACCAGGCCCTTCCAACGGCACCCTTCCCGAAGCTTCCGGACAAGGACTACCTGGAGATAATATAGAGAGCTTAAGCTTGTCCCTGAGTTGCGTAAAGGGAAGGAAAGGACAGCCAAAGAAGGGGATTTGGGGCAGGAAAGCCGCAGGGAAATGAGCCCTGTTGTAAAACAGTAAATTAAAGTTGTTGATAATAATTAGCACTGGTGATATAATAACAGTTGGGTAAAGGTATATTTTTTTGCATTGAAGAGTGGGCCGCTCCCACTCTTTCGCATTGTGTGGTTAAAAATGCGCTGCTTTGGAAAGCGCCGCGTATCAGCAGCAGGTGTTGGCGTTGAAAATAGCTTTTAACCGGGCCGGTGCGGGTTTTAACTACGGCAAAAAGCGCTGGTGGGTTATTATAAGGATAAGGGGAGGGAGGCCATGTCGAGGAAAAAGATTGAAAGCACGGTCCTCGAGCTTGTTCAGCCCATATTGGACAGGAACGGGTTTGAATTGGTGGATGTGGAGTATGTGAAAGAGATGGGGCACTGGTACTTAAGAGTATATATAGATAAACCGGGAGGCATAACCATAGACGACTGCGAAATCGTAAGCGAGGAATTGAGCGAAGCCCTGGACGAGGCAGACCCTATTGAACACAGCTACTTCCTGGAGGTTTCTTCCCCGGGGCTGGACCGTCCTTTAAAAACCGACAGGGATTTTGAGCGCTACAGGCACGAGACGGTGGAAGTTAAACTGTATCAGGCCTATGAGGGAAGCAAGGTTTATGAAGGAGAGCTCCTGGGCTTAAAGGACGGAAAAGTGTGCATAAGGCACAGTTCCCTGGGCGAAATGGCCTTTGACAGGGATAAGGTCGCCAGCGTGAAAAGGGTTGTCAGATTCTAGCGTCATGGCGTAAATGCATGACACGGCGAAAAGCCATATCCAAGAAAGTGAGAATAAGGGAAAGAGGACACACCTCTCCTGGGCAGGATGCATTCCATTAACACCGAGGAGTGTCCCCTTTTAAAGGGAGGTTATTCAGAAGACATGGGTTCCGAATTGATTCAGGCGTTGGATCAGCTGGAAAAAGAGAAGGGTATAAGCAAGGATGTATTGATTGAGGCCATTGAGGCCGCGCTTTTGTCTGCCTACAAGAAGAGTTTCGGAACGGCTCAGAATGTGAGGATCTTGTTTGACAGGGAGACGGGTGAGGTAAAGGTTTTTGCCCTGAAAAAGGTGACCTCCAACCCTGAAAACGATTACCTGGAGATATCCCTGGAGAACGCCAGGAGGATAAATGCCACGCTTAACGAAAACGATATAGTTGAAATCGAGGTCACACCCAAGTCTTTCGGGAGGATTGCAGCCCAGACGGCAAAGCAGGTAGTGGTCCAGAGGATAAGAGAAGCCGAGAGAGGGATCATATACGACGAGTTCTCCAACAAGGAGAGCGATATAGTAAACGGTATAGTGCGGAGAAGCGAAAAGAAGAATATAATAATAGACCTTGGGAAAGCGGAAGCGATTTTACCTCCGTCGGAACAGACGCCGGGAGAGGAGTACCACTTTAACCAGAGGATAAAGACCTATATAGTGGAAGTGAAGAAGACCACCAAGAGTCCCCAGATAATAGTGTCCAGGACGCACCCGGGGCTGGTAAAGAGGCTGTTTGAGCTGGAGGTACCGGAAATATATGACGGAATTGTGGAAATCAAGGGGATAGCCAGGGAGGCCGGATCCAGGACCAAAATAGCCGTGTATTCCAAGGACGAGAACGTAGACCCGGTGGGAGCCTGCGTGGGGCAAAAGGGGGCCAGGGTGCAGGCCATTGTTGACGAGTTAAGGGGCGAGAAAATAGACATTATTAAGTGGAGCAGCAACGCGGAAGAGTTTATTTCCAGCAGTTTAAGCCCTGCCCAGGTGGTGAGGGTGGACTTAAACGAAGAGGAAAAGTCGGCCAGGGTTGTGGTGCCTGACTATCAGCTGTCCCTTGCCATTGGAAAGGAAGGGCAGAACGCCAGGCTGGCCGCGAAGCTTACCGGCTGGAAAATTGACATAAAGAGCGAATCCCAGATCAGGGCCGCAATAGAGAACCAGATGTTTACCAGCCTGGCAGAGCCGGACGACTTGGAGGAAAGCGACCTGGAAGAAAGCGACCCGGAGGAAGACTACCCGGAGGAAGACTACCCGGAGGAAGACTACCCGGAGGAGTGACGTAAAGCAGGGGAGCGCCGGAAGCAGGCGTTTTTCGGCCAGGGAGCTTAAGCAGGCCAGAATGTTTGGCCAAGGATAGGGGCGTGATGCTGTTGAAAAGGAAAAGGGTTCCTTTGCGCATGTGCCTTGGATGCCGTGAAATGAAGCCCAAAAAAGAGCTGATCAGGATTGTGCGGAACAAGGAAAACGAAGTCTCCGTAGACCTGGTGGGGAAGAAGCCGGGGAGGGGCGCCTATATCTGCAAAGCCGAGGCCTGTTTTGAGAAGGCGAGGAAGAGCAAAGGGCTGGAGAGGGCTTTGGAGACACCGATCAGTGAAGAAATATATGAACTTTTAAAGCGTCAATTGGAGGCCGGTGATGTTCCACAATAGGGTTTATTCCTTTATTGGCCTGGCGAAAAAAGCCGGCAGGCTGGTGGCCGGGGGGAATTCCTGCCAGAGAAAATCAAAGGCGGAAAGGGTTTACCTCATGATTGTAGCCGAAGACGCTTCGGAAAACACAAAAAAGAAAGTGTCGGACATGTGCAGGTTCCGGCAGATAGACATGAGAGTATTCGGGAGCAAGGAGCTCCTAGGCAAGTCTATAGGAAGGGAGAACAGCGCCGTTATTGGTATAATGGACAAAGGGTTCGCGGAGAAATTAGTTGAGATGATTGATAATCGGGATCTACAAAACGGGGGTGGGCAGTATGGAGAAGATCAGAATATATGAGCTGGCGAAAGAATTGAACACAACCAGTAAGAGGCTGATGGAAAAACTGGCGGAGATTAATATTTTTGTTAAAAATCACATGAGCTATCTCAATGAGGAAGAATTGAAACAGTTGTATGATCATATTGGGGTAATACAGCGGGACGAAGAAAAAAAGGAGGACGAAGGGAAGAAGCAGTCGCCCCCTGTAAGCCCGCAACCGCCTTCCGATGAGGCCGGCAGGGTAAGGAAGGTGCCCAGGAATGCCCCGAGGATTATCAGGACTACCGAAGTGGTCATCGACAGCAGGGACGATTCCAGGACGGGCGATTATTACGGCCGGGACGGCCAGAGAGGCGACAGGGGGAGGCAGACAAGGGCTTCAGACTATGTCCGGGTGGCTGATGACACCTCCGGTTTGAGAGCGGGATTTACACGGGATACGGGTATAGGGGTAAAGGATTTGAGGCCTGCCGCTCCAAAAGCCGGGACAGGAGTGAAGGCCGGTAGAGAGGATGAAAAGGCCAGGGTGAGGCCCGGGCAAAAGGTCGGTGCCGCGGAAGCCCGGAAGGCCAAACCCCAGCCTGAAGCGGCGTCCGGGCCGGAACAGAAAGGGGAAGAAGCGCCCCGTCCCGAGCTTCCGGCCAAAAGGAAAGCGCAGCTTCAACAGGAAAGACAGGATCTGAAAGATGCAAGAGCCGTGGAAAGCCAGGCGGCGCAGAAGGCGGAAGACAAGAAAGCCGATGAGAAGAAGCAGGAAAGACAAAAGGCCCAGAGGCCCACTGCTGCCGTTTCGGAGCCCGGCAGGGGCGAGGCGTTAAAGGAAGGCGAGAAAACCGGGCCTGAAACCGGGGATAAGGCGAAAGAAGTAAAGCGGGAAAGCAAGCCGGCCGAAGTTAAGGCGGAGGCGAAACGGGCCGCTGTTCAAAGACCGGCCATGGAGCCGGGCCGGCCGGGCGCCAGGGCAAGGGATGAAAAGCATCCTGCTGCCGGACAAAGGCATGAAAGAGCGGATGCCGAAGGCAGGCCTTTTGTGAGGCGCGGTGAAAGGAGGCCTGCCGAAGGAGGGGACAGGCAGAGGCTTAAGGAGATAAAAATACCCAGGATGGAATTGACCGAGGCTCAAAAGGAAAAACTGGGGCTTCAGCGGGGCGAGACAAGGCGCGAGTATCAGGGCAAGGGACAGGACAGCGAGTACAGGAAAGAAGCCAAGAAGGAAGGCTTAAAAGGCCACATGCTGGAAAAGAGCAAGAAGCCAAAGCCCCAGAAAACGGTATTAAACGTAAAGCAGGGCTTGTCCGAGTTAATAGACGATGATTTTACGGTGGACGACCTGTGCGAAGAGAGCAAGCCCAGAAGGCTCAAAAAGCCCTCCAGGCAGAGGAAAGAGCAAAAGGGCGGGCCTGAGCCGGTTAAAGCCCAGCAGCCTGTACTGACCTCGGTTGCCATACCCGAGAGCATAACCGTGAAAGAACTGGCCGAGCTCTTGAAGAAGACCTCCAAGGACGTCATAAAGAAGCTCATGGGCCTCGGGGAAATGGCAGGCCTGAACCAGGAAGTGGACTTTGATACGGCTGCGCTGGTGGCTGACGAGTTTGGCATTAAGGCTGAGAAAATTGTTTCCGTCAGCGAAGAGGACATTCTCTTCGACGAAGAGGAAGAGAAGGATCCTTCCAGGCTTGTTCCCAGGCCTCCGGTGGTTGTGGTCATGGGGCACGTGGACCATGGAAAGACCTCCCTTCTCGACGCCATCAGGAAGACCAATGTAACTGAAAATGAGGCAGGAGGCATAACGCAGCACATCGGGGCATACACGGTGAAGCTGAACGACAGGAATATCACCTTCCTTGACACCCCCGGCCATGAGGCCTTTACTTCCATGAGGGCCAGGGGTGCCCAGGTGACCGATATAGCCATTCTTGTGGTTGCCGCCGATGACGGGGTCATGCCTCAGACCATCGAGGCCTTGAACCATGCCAGGGCGGCCGATGTGGCCATCATTGCGGCAATCAATAAGATTGACAAACCTGAAGCCGATGTGGAAAAGGTAAAGCGGGACCTGGCCCAGCACGGGCTTGTACCGGAAGACTGGGGAGGCGACGTCATATTTGTGCCTGTATCCGCTAAGAAAGGCACCAACATTGACCTCCTCCTGGAGATGGTGCTTATTACCGCCGACATCCTGGAGCTTAAGGCCAATCCCGAAAGGCAGGCAAAGGGCGTCATCATCGAGTCAAAGCTTGACAAGGGGAGAGGACCTGTGGCTACGGTGCTGGTCCAGAGGGGTACCCTCAAAACCGGTGATTCGATAGTGGCGGGAACGGTGTTCGGCAGAATAAGGGCTATGATGGACGACAAGGGGAAAATCATCAAGGAAGCCACCCCGTCCCAGCCGGTGGAAATCATCGGCTTGCCTGAAGTGCCTGAAGCCGGGGAAACCTTCTACGTGGTAAAGGATGAAAAACTGGCCAAGCAGCTGGTGGAAAAGAGAAAAGAGAAGCAGAGAGAACAGAGCATGGTGTCCACCAGCAGGGTGTCCCTGGATGACCTGTTCAACCAGATAAAAGAGGGGAAGATAAAGGAGCTCAACCTTATTGTCAAGGCCGATGTCCAGGGTTCGGTGGAAGCCCTGGTCCAGTCCCTGGAGAAGCTGAGCAACGACGAGGTAAAGGTGAAGGTAATCCACGGAGGAGTGGGCGCCATAACCGAATCCGACGTAACCCTGGCCCAGGTGTCAAACGCCATTATTATCGGCTTTAACGTAAGGCCCCCCGCCAGCGTCATGGACCAGGCGAAAGAGATGGGGGTAGACGTAAGGCTTTACCGGATAATATACAATGTGCTGGAGGATATTGAAGCGGCCATGAAGGGCATGCTGGAACCCACCTATACCGAAGTGGTGCTGGGGCATACGGAAATCCGGCAGATATTCAGGGTGTCGGGAGTCGGTACCGTCGGCGGAGGTTATGTCCTTGACGGAAAGATAGCCAGGAATTCCAACGTGAGGCTCATCAGGGACGGCACGGTGGTATATGAAGGGAAGCTTGCCTCTTTGAAGAGGTTTAAGGACGACGTCAGGGAAGTGACGCAAGGTTACGAGTGCGGCCTTTCCATAGAGAATTTCAATGATATCAAGGAAGGCGACATAGTGGAGTCCTATGTTGTTGAAGCCGTAGAAAGGGCTTAAAACAGTGCCCCCCGGTTTAGGCAGGCGTTATAACTGCCGGGCTTGGAGGGCATTAAGGGGTGTGACCATGGTAGACAGGATTACGAGGATATCGGAACAGGTTAAAAAGGAGATCGGCCGGATTATTAAGGATGACTTAAAAGACCCGCGTTTGCCAAGCATTGTAAGCGTTATTTCCGCTTCCGTGACAAGGGATTTGAGGTATGCCAGGGTGGAAGTCAGCGTGCTTGGGAATGAGGAGGACAAGAAAAATGCCATGGAAGCCCTTACAAGCGCTTCCGGCTTTATACGCCGTGAAGTGGGGCGGAGGATTAAGCTCAGGCATACCCCGGAAATCCACTTTGTAATCAGTGACTCAATTGAACAGGGTATATATATCAGCAAGCTCATAGATGAGGCTGTGAAAAAAGACGATAAAACACTGTAGAAAATACTTAAGCTGCCTCACCGTGAAGGGATTATTGAAGGCTTTAGCATCATTGGGCTGAAGAAGAGGTTGTGCCATGGTATTGAACCAAATAATCAAGACCCTGAGGGAGGCTGAGAGTGTGGTCATCCTCCCTCACATAATGGCAGACGGCGATTCCCTGGGGGCCAGCATAGCTTTTGCCAGGGCTCTAAAATCAACAGGCATAGAAGCGCTGGTCCTGTTGGAGGAGGAAATACCCAATTTATACGCTTTCCTTCCCGGAAGGGAGCTTACCGCCGTGTATTCGGGACAAGCCGTGTCGGCGGATGCGGCTGTTGCCCTTGACACCGGCGATATACAAAGGCTCGGCAGAAGATATCCCGTGTTTGAGGCGGCAAAGACCACCATCAACATAGACCACCACAAGACCAATTCGGGTTTTGGGCGCATTAACCATGTGGACGTGCTTTCTTCTTCGGTGGGAGAAATCGTGTACCAGCTCATTAACCTGATGGGGGTTGAAGTTGACAGGGACATGGCCCTTTGCCTTTATGTTGCCATTGCCACCGATACGGGAGGCTTCAGGTATGCCAACACCACGTCAAAAACCCATATAATAGCCGCAGACCTCTTAAACATCGGGATTAATGTCGCCCGGGTGTCCCAGAGGGTTTTTGATACGGTAAGCGTTGCCAAGGTGAAACTGATGGGGGCTGCCATCAACTCCCTGGAGATACTGGAGAAGGGGAAGGTGGCTTTCGTCACTATCACCGACGACGATATAAAAAGGGCCGGAGCCCTTGAAGAGGACTGTGAAGGTCTGGTCAACATAGCGAGAAATGTTGAGGGGGTTGAGGTGGCGGCCCTTTTCAGGGAGAAGCGGGACGGGGAAATAAAGGTGAATTTAAGGTCCAAGGAATGGGTTGACGTGGCGTCCATCGCTGAGAAGTTTTCAGGAGGAGGGCATAAGCGGGCAGCGGGCTGCAGCCTGAGGACAAGCTTAAAAGAGGCCGTCCAGGCCGTTTTGAATGAGATCAGGGAGGCTTTGTCCCATGTCCGTTGAAGCGATACCCGACGGGGTGCTTAACATACTTAAACCGCCAGGTATGACCTCCTTTGAAGTGGTGGCCTTTTTAAAGAAAGTCCTGGGCGTCAGGAAAATAGGCCATGGCGGCACCCTTGA
>JAKOSZ010000225.1 GCA_029776555.1 Bacillota bacterium
AAGCCTTTTTAGCAGGGAACATTTGCAAAAACGGCGATAGAGGAGGTGTTACACCTCCTCCTACGGGCCCTGATGGACCCATGTGCCGAAAACACATTGCATACGTATCCCTGTCCCCGGTGTTGCCTGGCTGAACAGCTGCTTTTCCGGGTGTTACGGTTTTCCCGGTTTAGGTTACGGAGCTGTCAGTCCTTTTAAAGCTTCCCAGGACACATTCACAGTTCCAGAAAAGCAGCAGGAAGAGGATGATGAACCAGAGGACCGTATCATTGTCAAAAATCCCGCCCAAAATTCCTTTTTTGAACATGCCTTTTAGCCTCCTTTATTTTTTGGTAATTGCACCCTGAATCTCATTACATATTATTCAAAGGGGTTTTCTTATGTTACTGGATGGCTATGCATAAAATTAGACGTTTCCGGGGCTCTGACAAGGGGCTTGGGAGAAAGGTAACCTTCAGTGCTTCTTTCCTCTTTATAAAAACCCAAGGTGTGGTAATATTGTGTTAAGAGTTATCAGTACTGGTTTTATCCGGTACTAAAACTTAAGAACTAAAAAACCGGGTAAGGGGGGCCGCCAGGCGGCGGTTTGGCCCGGGAAAGGAGAGGACTGTGGGAAAGATCAGCCTTGGCGGCAAAAGGGGAAATGAAGGCCGGATATGGGAGATTGACTTATTAAGAGGAATAGCCCTGTTTTTAATGGTATACTTTCACCTGGTCTATGACTTAAATGCCATTTACGGTTACGATGTAAGCTATGAAACCGGCTTCAACCGCCTCACCGGCAAGGCTGCCGGCATAATTTTCGTACTGGTGGCCGGTTTAAGCAGCAATTTCAGCAGGAACAACTTAAAGAGGGGCTTAAAGGTACTTGGAGCGGCAGTGCTGGTAACAGCGGGCTCCTACGTGTACAGCCCCGATTACTGCATCCTGTTTGGCGTCCTTCATTTTCTGGGGACCAGCATGGTTCTTTACTCATTAATGTCCGGTTTAAACTGGCCTTACCTTGCCGCCATTGGCATCGGAGCCCTCTTGGCCGGCACGGCGGTTTCCAGGATAAACCTGTCCCACAACTTCCTTTTGCCCCTGGGCTTTACAACGGCTGATTTCCGGTCGGTGGACTACTATCCTCTCCTGCCCTGGTTCGGGGTGTTCCTCATAGGCGCTGCCGCCGGGAAGCTGCTCTACAGGGAAAGGCGGAGCATACTGGGGATGGAATACCGGGACAACCTCGTAACCAAAGCGGGAAGGCACACCCTCATAATCTACCTCCTGCACCAGCCTCTCATGATTCTGATGCTGGAAGGATTTAACTGGCTTAAAAAACTGTATTAAAAATTTCTTTACATTTTCTACATAGAATTTTAAAAGATGCGGTTTAGAATAATAGTTGAAAGGAGAATGACAGGTTTTGCCCCGGCAATGCGGCTGCCGGAAGCCTTTACCGGCTAAACGGCAGCAGCTTTTTACAAGGGAGGTGCCTATACAATGGATGACCTTATTTATCCGGACGGATTCGGTGAAATAAATAAAAGGCGGTCTAAAAGAAGGTCCGGGCGTATGCTCAGGTATCTGGCGGTTTTCCTGGCTGCCGTCGTTTTGGGGAGCGTTGTTACCGGCTGGACCCTCTACCGCAAGTTCGACGCGGACTTGGAAAGGCTCTCAGGCATAATCTCCAACGCCGACTGGTCCTCTGCCAGCGGCGGTGGAACAGCTCTTTCTCAGGATAAAGACAGCGGAGAAAAGATCAGTGTGCCTCTGAACAACGTGGCCTATTCCCAGGGTGTTTCCATACCCCAGGTGGTCAAAGAAGTGGCGCCGTCCATTGTGGGCATCAGGACCACAATAACCTCCAGGCGAAGCGGCTTCTTTGGCGAAAACCTGGTTCAGCGCGGTCCCGAAGGTTCAGGGATTATCATAGGCAAGGAAGGCCATATCATGACCAACTACCACGTTGTGGAGTACGCAGACCCGAAGAAAGGCCTGTCCCAGAATGTGGCCCTGGAAGTGTTCCTGCCCGACGAAAGACAGGCCAAAGGCCAGTTTATCGGCGGGGATGAGAAGACCGACCTGGCAGTGATTAAAATAGACCTGGATAATTTGCCTGCAGCCAGGCTGGGCGATTCGTCAAAGCTGGAAGTAGGGGAGCTGGCCATAGCAATAGGGAACCCTCTGGGTATGGAATTTGCCGGGTCAGTAACCGCGGGCATTATCAGTGCCCTTAACAGGAAGGTGGAAGTGGACGGGAAGACCCTCAACCTTATCCAGACCGACGCGGCCATAAACCCGGGGAACAGCGGCGGCGCCCTTGTCAACTCCAAAGGCGAAGTCATAGGCATAAACACCGTAAAAATTTCCACCAGCGGGGTGGAAGGCCTGGGCTTTGCCATACCGATAAATGATGCCAAACCCATAGTGAACCAGCTCATCATGTTCGGCCACGTAAAGGGAAGGCCGGCCCTGGGCATAGAGGGAATGGAGGTCACCAGGTACATTTCAATGGTCTATGACCTTCCCATGGGGGTATATATAACCCGGGTCATACCGGGCAGCGGCGCCGATAATGCGGGCATACGCAGGGGAGATGTCATTGTCAGGCTTGCAGGGGAGGAAATAGCAACCCTAAACGACCTGGAAAACGTGAAATCAAAGTATAAGGCCGGCGATGCCGTAGATGTGGAAATCGTGAGAAACGGGAAAAAGATGACCCTTAAACTCGTTTTCTCCGAAGAGACCTAAAGGGGCGTAAATAGGATTAAAAAAGGGGCTGTCTGGAAAGGCAGCCCCTTTTCAGGCATATGGCGTACATAATTTTGGGCTGTTGGCGCTAAAAGCGCACCCATTTTTCCTTTTCAAAGGACTCTATCAGGCCGTCAATAACCATCTGGCTTATGGCGCCGTCTTCAATGGTGGCCGCAAGCCCGTCTCCCTTTCCGTTGACAATGTCGAAGAAGGACTGCATCTGGGAGACTCTGAACCTGCCCGGCACCGGCAGCTGGATGAAGGCCCTGGCTTCCTTGTAGACGTCTCCTATGCATACCTGTATGATGTCGGTGTCTTCAAGGTTGTAAATGACGGCTCCCCTGTCCCCGTATATTTCAACTCTCTGGTAGTTGCCCCTGGCGTAACCGTAGCGGGAGACGGCGAAAGTCCCGGAGATGTCGCCGTCAAGTTCGGCGAGGAAGTGGGTAAAGTCGTCCACGTCAACGGTTCCGTATTCTTCCGTACCGGGTATTTTGCGCCGGTCTATATAAGTCCTGGCGTGGGCGCAGGCCTTTCTGAACTCGGCGCCGAGTATGAAGCGGGTCAGGTCGATGAGGTGGGAACCCAGGTCTCCTAAAACACCCGATCCTGATTTTTCCTTTAGAAATCTCCAGACCAGGGGAGTGTTATGGGACTGGCCCCAGCTCTGTATGTACTGCCCGTAA
>JAKOSZ010000226.1 GCA_029776555.1 Bacillota bacterium
GTAATACATTTTGAGATTTGATCTCAATAAAGAATTTTGCCTTGTTTCCGCATCCATCCCCCAACTCACCTCTTAAACGGCGCTAAAAGTAAGAAGCGGGTACTAAAGAACTTTACATATTGCGGCAGAACAGGCAGGTGGTAAAACGTTGTGCGAAAAATGCGGAAGAGAATTGCATTTATATTATATCACGAAACAGCGTTTCATGTAATAATAAACATGCTCAGCAGTTAACCGTCAAACATTCTTTTTCGCAAACTGGTTCATTTCCTTAAACAGTCAACATAATAAGTAAAATTAAAGGAGGTATAGATATGACTTCCGGAAGGAGAAAGTTTATCAGCTTTCTGCTGATGTTTTCCCTCCTCATCACCCTGGTGTCCGTTCCGGGAATCAGCCCCTCACATGTGACCCATGTTAAAGCGGCCGGGACAACCACACCGATGGGAGACAAATTCGGGGTCAATATAGGAATGCTTGAGTTTGTGGACATGGCAAAAACACTAAGACCCTGGGAAAAAATCGGGGGCGGCCTTGCAGAGGTCGATGAAATGGGCTGGCCCACCGAAGACGCAAAGACGGTTTTCTTCGATTACAGGCCCTTTGGGACCTGGCTGGGAGAAGACAACATCGATGACCCGGAAAGAAGACAGCTGGACATGAGCGGAACATATAAGCTCTCATTCACCGGACAGGCTGACTTATCTTCCGCTGAAGACCCGGGAGCCTTTCAGGTGGAAAACAAGGTTTATGACCCGGATACCAATACAACAACTGCGGATATCATCGTGCCTCCGGGCAAGGCCCTGCTTTTTGTAAGCTTTACAAACACCCGCAGGGATCCTTCCGATACAACCAATACAGGCATCACCAATGTGAAGCTGATAAGGCCCGGCTACCATGACAGGCCTGACCAGTTATTTACCGATGAGTTCCTCAATATTCTGGCGCCTTTCGGCACTTTGAGGGTCATGGATACCCTCTCCACCAACAATTTCAACAGGCCTGAAGACAACCTCACCTACGGCCAGGGGGCGGTAACCGAATGGTCCGACAGAAAGCTTCCTGACTACGCAACGCAGAAGGACGTCGACAGCTACCCCAAGGTAAGGGGCGTCGCCTGGGAATACATAATAGAGCTGGCCAACCAGACAGGCAAGAACCTGTGGATCAATATACCCATTTCCGCTACCGATGACTACGTGCTTAACCTTGCCCAGCTTTTTGAGAACACACTGGATCCTTCCCTCACCCTTTACCTGGAATACAGCAATGAAATTTGGAACTGGATGTTCCCCCAGAGCATATATAATCAGGCTGCCGCCGAGGATGAAGTAGCCAGGGGCGGCAGCAATCTTAACAGCGACGGTTCCACCAATCAGTACACCTGGGGACGCCGGCGCGCCGCTAAAAGGCTGGTTGAAATAAGCAATATATTTAGAAGCGTCTACAGCCCGGATGCCATAAACACCTGGATCCGTCCCGTATTTGCATGGCAAGTTTCCGCCATTGAGGACTACGGCGACATCTTGAACTGGGTCAACTCCAACTATGGGCCGCCGAACCAATATTTCTACGCAATTGCAGGCGCTCCGTATGTCTATGAATCAGGAATATCACCTACTGCTTCCGTTCTGGAGATCCTGCTGAAAATGTGGGAAAACAGCGATCACTCTGTTACTACACGAAACCGCTTGATAACGCTGGCAGAAAGTTACGGGCTGAAGGCTTTCTGTTATGAAGGAGGCCCCGATAACGGCGGCGGCAGCACCGTAAATATTGCCAACAGGATCCTGGCCAACAGGGCTCCTTTAATGGGTAACCTCATATACCATGACATTATGGACAACTGGTACGCTCTTGGCGGCGACCTGTACATGTACTATCACCTTTACGGATATTACAGCCGTTACGGCTGCTGGGGCCTCACAGACCTCGTTACGGATTTGAACACCCCCAAGTACCAGGCCGCTTTGCATATCGTCAACGGCACCGTTCCCGACCCGGACCCCGACCAGCCTCAGCCGGAACCCCCTTCAATCAAACCGGGGCAGCTTACCGGCACACCCTTTGGAACTCCGGGCACAAATTATGGCGACGCCTTTGACGGTAAAACCTATACAGCCTTTATGGGACCCTCGGAAGCGATTGCCGGCATTGACCTTGGGGAAGGAAATGAAAAGCAAGTCGTAAAGATCAGGTTCTATCCCAGGGAAGACGGGGATAAAAGCTATCTCAAGGATAGGGCCTCGGGGGTATACCAGGGCTCCAACGACGGCGTTAACTACACAACCCTTGCCACAGTCTATGGGGAAAATGTCAACTACGCCCAGTGGAACGAGATTACGGTTACGGACCCCACGCCCTACAGGTATTTGAGGTTTAAGGGCAGCCAGTGGCATCTGTCAGAAGTGGCCGAAATAGAGTTCTACACCGAAGTTGAAGAACCGCAGGAGCCTGGTGAAGACGGGCGTCTTACCGGAACCATATTCGGCAGCGCCTCGCCGGACATGAACGCACGGGCTCTGGACGGAGACACATCAACCTGGTTTGACAATGGCGCGCCTGACGGTTATGTCGGAATCGATCTGGGCGAAGGCAATGAAAAGCAGCTGGTAAAATTCCGCTTCTACCCTTGCGGCAGCGCTTCAGAACCCTGGCTCAAGGACAGAACGATGGGCACTGTCCAGGGCTCCAATGACGGCGAAAACTACACTGTTATCGCCAACGTGCCCAGCGCCGAAGAATACGGCCAGTGGTACGAAATTGATATTGACCACCCCACTGCCTATAGATACTTCAAGTATACCGGCTGTCAGTGGCACGTTACCTGCGTAGCTGAAATAGAGTTCTATGGAGCCGTGGAAGAACCGCCCCAGGACCCGCCGCAGGAGCCCCCGCAGGAGCCGCCCCAGGATCCCCCGCAGGAGCCGGGTGAAGACGGCCTCCTTACCGGGACGGTATTCGGCAGCGCCTCGCCGGACATGAACGCGCTGGCCTTTGACGGAGATATTACCACCGCCTTCCAGAACGAAGCGCCTGAGGGTTATGTGGGAATAGATTTAGGCGAAGGCAATGCAAAAAAGGTCGTAAAAATCAGGTTCTACCCCAGGGAAGACGGGGATAATAGCTATCTCAAGGACAGGGCCTCGGGTGTATACCAGGGCTCCAATGACGGCGTTAACTACACAACCCTTGCCACGGTTTACGAGGAAAATATCAACTACGCCCAGTGGAACGAGATTACGATTACGGACCCCACGCCCTACAGGTATTTGAGGTTTAAGGGCAGCCAGTGGCACTGGACAGAAATTGCCGAGATACAGTTCTATACCGAAGTTGAAGAACCTCCCCAGGAACCGGGGGACGGGCGCCTTACCGGGACCTTATTCGGCAGCGCCCCGCCGGACATGAACGCGCTGGCCTTTGACGGAGATATTACCACCGCCTTCCA
>JAKOSZ010000227.1 GCA_029776555.1 Bacillota bacterium
AGGTTTTTCGGAAAGCGACAAAAGTATTTAGGGATTTTAGCATGGAAAAGCTAAATAACATAGCAATATTAAGGAACGGTAAGGTGACCCCACTATTTCGCTGTTTAAAGAACATCCAAAATAGCGGATATGTATTTTAGGCAATTACCAGAAGGATGGTCAAAAAGATCGTTTAAAAACCTACAATAACTTGACACTATCAATTGACCTTCTTTTTCTTGACACGGCTTTTTTGAACATTATATAATAATCTAAAATTAGTTATCCTTACGTAAACATATGACAGGCGGCACAGTTGACCAGCGGGCTCAAAGCTTTGTGAAAAGATGCCGGGCATATAAAAATGTCAGGTTTGCTGATGGATATGGGGGAGGTCAGTTTCTTCTTGGATGGCCTCTTTTGTTTTGTTTAGTCTGAAAATACTGGGGGTAAAAGTATGAGAAAGGACAAACTGCTCATGACGCCGGGGCCCACCGTGATTCCGCCCAGGGTGCTGGAAGTCATGAGCCGCCAGATTATACATCACCGCACCGCGGAGTTCGAAGCCGCTTTTTACGAGGTGGAGGAAAACCTTAAATACGTCTTCCAGACCGGGAACCCGGTGCTGATACTGGCTTCTTCCGGCACCGGGGCCATGGAAGCGGCCATTGCCAACTTCTTTTCGCCCGGGGACAGGGTGCTGGTGGTCAGCATAGGCGCCTTTGGCGACAGGTTCGCCGAGATCGCAAAGGCTTTCAGCCTCAATGTGGAAAAATTGAGCTTTGAATGGGGGCAAGCCGCGGATGCGGAAAGGATTAAGGAAGTCCTGGACAGTGACGTTAAGCATGAGATCAAGGCCGTAATAATAACCCACAATGAGACTTCCACAGGGGTCACCAACGACATTGAAGCCGTGGCAAAGCTCACAAGGGACACCGACAGGCTGCTGATAGTGGATGCGGTGAGCTCCATGGGAGGATTGGATTTGAAGACTGACCTGTGGGGCGTGGATGTGGTTGTCACCGGGTCCCAGAAGTGTTTAATGGCTCCTCCCGGACTGGCCTTTGTCAGCGTCAGCGAAAAGGCCTGGAAGGCTTATGAAAATTCCACCCTGCCCAAGTTTTACTGGGATCTGAAAAAATACAAGAGAGGACTTTTAAAAGAGCTTTCCGAGAACCCTCCCTACACGCCGGCCATATCTCTCATTATGGGGCAGGCCGAGGCCCTCAGGATGATAAAGGAAGAGGGGCTGGAAAAGGTATATGAAAGGCATAAGAAGCTGGCCCTGGCCACCCAGGCGGGAGTGAAAGCCTTAGGCCTGGAGCTTTTTGCCAGGGAGGACGTCTCGTCTTATATAATTACCGCCGTGAAAGGGCCGGCGGGCATAGACATGGGGCAGCTGGTCAAAACTATGAACATTAAGTATGATATAATGATAACCGGCGGACAGAAACACCTGAAGGGCAAGATTTTCAGGATAGGGCACTGCGGTTACGTGGACATATTTGACGTGGTAAAAACCTTCTCCGCCCTTGAAAAGGTGTTGCTTGAATTGGGCTATGACATGGACCTCGGAGTGTCGGTGGAAGCGGTTCAGAGGTCATATTTCGGATGAAAAGGCTGTTTGTTTGCCTAAGCAATTCTTCAGAGATGTATGCCACTGGAGGGTTTTGAATGAAGATAATAGTTACGGAACGGATTGCTGATGAAGGGATAGCGCACCTGAAAAGCTGCGGTTTTGTAGTGGATGTGGCATTGGGGCTGCAGCATGAGGACTTGCTCAAAATCATAGAAAACTATGATGCCATTATTGTAAGAAGTGTTACAAAAGTTAACAGGGAGCTCATAGAGAGGGGAAAAAACCTGAAGGTTGTGGGGAGGGCCGGCAACGGCATAGACAACATTGATGTGGACGAGTGTACAAGAAAAGGAATCATAGTGGTCAACACCCCGGAGAGCAATACAATGGCCGCGGCGGAGCTGGCCGTAGGGCTTGCCTTTGCGATTTTCAGGAATATCCCCCAGGTTTACATGGCCAGCAAAAGGAAAGACTTCAGGAGAAGCAGGTTTATCGGCAATGAGCTGGACGGAAAGACGGTGGGAATCATAGGCCTGGGCAGGATCGGGTCCATAGTGGCCACCAAGCTCAAGGGGTGCCGCATGAGGGTTATTGCCTATGACCCCTACATTACCGACGAGAGGTTCAGGAAGTTCGGGGTGGAGAAGTGTGAAACCCTGGAGGAGCTCCTCACCCAGGCGGACCTCATCACCATTCACACCCCCAAGACACCCGAGACCTATAACATGATAGGCGAGCGGGAGATAAGAATGTGCAAGAAGGGTGTCAGGATAGTCAACGCCGCAAGGGGCGGTCTGGTGAATGAAAAGGCCCTTTACGACGCCTTAAAGGACGGCCATGTGGCTGCGGCGGCAATAGACGTGCTGGAGCCGGAGCCCAGTTACGACAAGGCTCCCGAGGAGCAGGATTACCACAACCCCCTTCTGGAACTGGACAACGCGGTTATAACCCCCCACCTGGGCGCTTCCACCATGGAAGCCAACCACAACGTGGGGGTAGCCATAGCAGCCCTGGTAGCCAGCGCCCTTAAAGGGGAAATCGTTGCGGCGGTAAACATGCCGCCCATGGCCACCAAAGACCTCACTGAACTCAAGCCCTATCTTGACCTGGCGGAATTGCTGGGGAAAATCTACTACCAGGCGGAAAAGGAGACGGTGGAAAAAATAGAAGTGGTCTACAGCGGCGACCTGGTCAGGAAGGACACCAAGGTCATATCCCTGTCGGTATTGAAGGGCTTCCTGGACCCCATAATAAAGGAAAAGGTGAACTATGTAAACGCCGAGTTAATGCTCAAAAACATGGGTGTGGAATTTACCGAGAGCAAGAGCACCCAGCTGGACAAGTACACCAACCTGCTGACTGTAAAATTCCATACCAAGGAAAGGCAGTTGAGCGTGGCCGGTACGGTATTTGCCAGGGAAGAGATAAGGATAGTGGACTTCTTCGGCTATAAGCTGGATTTTGAGCCGACCCCGTACATCCTGGCCATACAGAACATAGATAAACCCGGCATGATAGGACAGATAGGCACCATCCTGGGGGCCAACAACATAAACATAGCGGCCATGCAGTGGAGCAGGAACCGGAAGGGTGAAAAGGCGGTAGCCTTTGTCAGCGTTGACGTCCCGGTAAACGGCCATGTAATAGAAAAGCTGAGGCAAATCGACGGGGTCCTGAAGGTGTCGCTGCTTAAGTTCTAGCGCCGGTCAAGTCTATTTAATCCTTCTCAGTTCCATGTAGTAGCGCTTTTCGTTGGCGCTGCCTATGGAAAAGGACTTTTTCGGCAGTATGCCTTCCTTCATTACCGTCTTAAACAGCCGGGACTTATCCATTGGGGACAGGTAGAAGCCGATACTGCCTTCCCCCGGCACAAGAAGGTCGACGGCGTCAGCGCCGTGGACATAGTCCACTTTCACCGAAGGGTGTTGGGCGGTGCAGCGGTCCAAAAAGGCCTGGAGGGTGCCCACTTCCATGACATGAGAGGGCCGGGATACCCATACCAGGCCGAAGCCTTCCGGGCTTTTATAGGGGAAGGCATGGATATTGCCCTGGCTTCTCAAGCTTTCGGCCCTGGAGAAAGCCGGTTCCCTGGAGGGACACTTTTCAATGCCCACCCTTTCTTCCCCGAAAAAGTCTTTCATGGCGGTCAGAAGCTCTTCAGGGTCGGCGCCGAATACCACCCTGTGAATGGGCTCAAATACGATGCCATCATCGCGGATGTTCACCACCTCTACCAGGGCATACCTGGAGGGGTGGTTTTGTCTTTCCTTTTCAGGGAGGGTCGCTTTCAATTCTTCCCAGCAGGCCTTGGCCGTGGCCAGAGAGTGGTTTCCGTCTCCCACGGCAAAGAGGAGGGTGTCTTCTTCGGTTTCGGAACTCCTGCCCTCCGCCAGCCTGGAAAGGGCGCTGAGCATATCTTTCGCGTCTTCAACCCCTATCTTATAACCCGTTATATGGCCTCCGCCCAGCATGAGGTCAAAGTCGTAGAGCTTTTCAAGTTTATCCGCCTTCGCGGCTGCCGGCTCAATCACGGTTTTTAAAGGGTCGTCAATGAAAAGTATGGTGTGGGGCAGCTCCAGGAGGGCGCCCCTGCGTATTTTGATCCTGGGAGGCAGCCTCTCCAGCACGGTTTCTTCGGTGGCCCTGATGAGGGACCTTGAGCCGGGCCGGTAGTCATACTGCTCCAGGTCTACGGCCATCAGGACTCCTGTCCTCCGGCTGCGGCCGGTGCACCTTATAATGAGCACGAACCCGGGCCCTACGGACCTGACTACGCCTTGGTCCAGGTATTCTCTCATGGTTTTGTTTATGTTTCCTATGCGTTTTTCTTCTTCAGGGTTGTTCAGGTACACCTCGGGAAAGACCAGGTGGAGGGTTGAGGGTGAGTCACCCACCAGTTCTCTCACCTTTTTCCAGTATTCCGGCTGGGATGTGTACTGGTCGCAGGCAATTACGGACCATTTGGAAAAGTCTATCTCCGCCGACGGCAGGAGAATTTCCGGTATTACGAAACTTGGGGATTTATTGCTGCATCTGTCGAACATTTTGCACCTCTTAACAAATGTACTCCTTTAAATTGTAAATCAGGCATGTAATTTTAGTCAAATAGGTGCGGGTGAATTTTTTTCTTTGCCCGGAGAAATAATATCTATTGAAGTTTTTTTATGTTAATGCGTCGCGTCCCCATTCCGACAAGATGATATTCCAAGGGGAGATTGGCTTGTTGAGGTACAGCGAGGTTATTGGGAAACCCGTATTGCACGCGGGCAGCGGAGCCGTTGTGGGGGCAGTGAAGGATATTGTTTTCTGTCCCGGCTTAAAGAGGATAAAGGCCTTTCTCCTTGAGCGGAAAGGGCTGAAGGCGGGCAGCAGGACAGTGCCCATGGAAAACGTGCTCCACCTGGGGAAAGACGCGGTGGTGATCGACTCCCTTGAGGAGCCGGCTTCCCTGAAAGGGGCGGGACAGCCAAAGGAGCCGATGGGCAGCGCAAGGATAAAGGGGCTTAAAATATACACCCGCAGCGGGCAGGACCTGGGGGTTGTCAATGACATACTCATAGACGAAAAAACCGGCGCCATAGAGGGGGTGGAAGTGTCCGATGGCCTTTTCCAGGACCTGCTGCAGGGACGGAGCATACTGCCGCTTTTCGGCAAGGTGGAGTTTGGCCAGGAGAACATACTGGTGGACAAGGAGGCGGCGGATGAGTTGATAAGCAACGGCGGAGGGCTGAAAGAACGGTTCTTTGATAGAACAATGAAAACAAAATAATGCAAAGGGAGTGAAAACATGAACGGAAGTTTTACAAAGGGCCTGATAATAGGCAGTGTGATTGGGGCTTCAATAGGGATGATGATTAACCCCGAGACCATGAGGGTGAAAGGCAGAAGAAAACTGTACAGGATGGGAAGGGGTTTGATGAGGAGATCCAGCAACCTGGTGGAAAACATGGTACACATGTTCAGATAGGAGATGCTAAACCCCAGGAAGGCCGGGCGGAACCGGCCTTCCACCTTTACAGGCCCGGAATGGGATAAAAGGCGGACCAGGGGTGTGGTTTTCACAGGAAACGCTATGCAAAGGCCAGACCCCTGTAAGCTGCTGACTTTTGCTTTGCGGCGGAAGAGACTGCTCCGAAAAGGATGTTGACGATGCCTTTTAAGAAAAGAGCCTTCTTTTTTGCAGGGTTGGCCGCCCTGGCGGCTTTAGCCTATCTCGTTTTCAGGTTCAGGCACATGCTGATTGACATCCTTACACCCCTTGCCCTGGGAAGCGTAATAGCCTATCTTTTAAGGCCCATAGTAAAGAAAATGGAAAACCGCGGGGTGCCCAGGAACGCAGGAATCATAATGTCCTACCTGCTGTTTTTTCTGGCCGTAGGTTCGGTGGTCGTTTTCATTATTCCCGAGCTCATATCCAACGGCAAGGAACTGATGGAGACCGTGCCGGAAATAACCGCCAGGTCCCAGGAGCTGTTGAACGGCATTTCGTCAACGGTCAAGTCCAGCAGCTGGCCCAAAGACGTAAAAGAGACCATATTCGCTGAAATTCAATCGGGTGTCAAGGCGGTTGAACAGTCCATACTTGCCTTTTTCAGGACATCCCTCTCCAGGCTGCTGGGGGCGGCGGGCATGTTCATTGACATTTTGCTGGCCATGGTCATTGCCTATTACCTCTTAAGGGATGCGGAAAAACTTAAAAACGGGGTATTGAACGCCATGCCCCGGAAGTGGCGGAACGGCGTCGCAAACCTGGGGAGAGAGGTCCACCTGGTGCTGTCCAGGTTTATCCAGGGGCAGTTTACTGCGGCTGCCATTGTCGGGCTCATGGAAGTGATCGGCCTCTACCTGGTAAAGGTAAAATACCCCATGATACTGGGGCTTTTCGGGGGCATAGCCAATATAATCCCCTATTTCGGCCCAGCCCTGGGAGCAATACCGGCAATTGCGGTGGCCTTTATCGATTCGCCGGTAAAGGCCCTCTGGACCCTGGCTGTTTTTGTCGCCGTACAGCAGATAGACAACGCCATAATATCCCCGAAGATAATCCAGGGTAAGCTGGGGCTTCACCCGGTGGTGACCATACTGGCGGTTCTTGCCGGAGGAAAGCTCTTCGGGATACCGGGCATGATCTTTTCCGTTCCCCTGGCGGCCATCCTGAAGGTCTTAATAAACAGGGCGATAGAAGCAATAGTCCGGGGGCGGGGACAAAGCGGTGTCCGGTAGTGTAAACTTTTAGTAGGTGATTGGAGGAATTTAAGGGGGAGATGAAGAAAAGAGACCTCCAAGTGAAAATATCACAACTCCCTGAATGGAGTCTGAAAGGAGCGGAGGTCTCATGTTTAATATTCGACAGATAGTAT
>JAKOSZ010000228.1 GCA_029776555.1 Bacillota bacterium
CATGGCTGACCTCCGTTTTTTCTTTTTTTTAGACTATTTGTTCGAGGTCTTCGTGTCAAGTATTATTATATAATATCACCCGTTGCTTGCCAGGAAATCGAATACCCCGTTGGCCTCAATCGCATCTATACCTTCCGTCTCGGTAAGCTGTCTGGCGTATGGAAAAGTTATCGGTATCCGCGATAAAGCATACATTCTGCTCGAATACTGCATAAAATCAATCTTAAACTTCCAGGAACCGCTCGTCACCAGTTCAATATCTCCGAACACTTCTCTTTGAACTGAAGGAATCCCTTCCAGGTACTCAAATGCAAATTTAATTCTTTTTACATCATTACTTGCCAATTCCAGGTTACTGTCATCTGTCACTTTACCATCTTCTGTCCTGTGGCAACCGATTAGCAGCAAGAAGGCGGAAAGCAGTAACGGTATGACTTTTCGGATATACACTCTCATGGAAAACACCCCGGATAAACTAAAGCTCCTGTGCTTATGAATATTTTAAATTATAACTTCCATCCATAAAAGGATACTTTTTAAGGTATTTGGTTACTTTTTTTCACCTCTTTAAAATAGACAGGGATGGTCCTCTTGTCTAAAGGAAGACAAGAGAACCGTCCCCGTGTCAACAGACAAGAGAACCGTCCCCGTGTCAACCTGATGGCAGCACAGAATTATTTCATTCGCCTTGCTTCTCAGCTTCCGCCTTCTTCTTTCGCCAGTTGTCAATAGCAGCCTGCAACGCATGGGTCATGAAATCCGTGCACGATTCCTTCTCTAATTTCTCCAGAGTATAACTAAGATAATCCGGAGTAGAAATAGTTCTCGGACTAAAAACGGAAGGTAAATAAAACAATCTGCTTTGTACTGCAACACCATTTGGGTTTGTTATAAACGTGCTGGATGATCTTACCACTTCAGTCAGGTCCAACTCATAAGTAGGGCTTAGCACTTCTTCCAGGCCGGATATGTATTTTACCTGCGTCAAAAAGTCTTTTGAGAATCCTGTCTCATCCCTCATGTAGTCAATATCCCAGAATGCCGGGTCACCCATATGACTGTTATATTGCAGCCTCTTCAACCTGCCGTTTTCAATGGTATAGTCCTTCCCCTCTATTCCGTACATGAACAAATCGTAGTTCTCCTGGCTGGAATGTACCCATTCAATAAAACGAAGTACATCCTCGGCTTTTTCCGATTTTGCGCTGATACCGATAATGTTTTCCATTGACGGGTATTTTATGCTTGGTCTGTCGGGATACAGGGGATATATTTTCCATGGGGTTTGAGTCATATTAATTATATAAATTGCTTCGTAAAGCGGCACACATATTTTCGCCATGTCATCATATCCTTTTTTTGATTCCCCAATGTACCCTTTTTCGTACCATGCCTTAATCAAGTCTGCCAGTTCTCTATACTCAGTTGTCTGCTCAAATGGTACAAGTTTCATCTCGGGGTCATCATACTTGTAAACTATACACATTTCATCAGTTGGATCCACATATCCGCTTAAATATATAAGTAGACTTTTATAACTTCTAATAAAAGAATCCTCATCCACCGGAACCAATTCGGGTATATTGCTCTTGATTAAGGCCAGCAGCCTGCCATAATCCTCCAAATCCTTTATCTCAGTTATGCCCAATTCTTTTGCAACGTCACTCTGCACCATCACGCAGTACCTGCTCATCCCCGGCATGTGCGGAGGAATACCATATATCCTGCCGTTGTACGTGACCAGCTCAAGCTCGGCTTCAGTAAGCTTGGTGTAATAGCTCGGCGCATACTTGGGCAGAAGATCGGTAATGTCCATAAGTAAGCCGTTTTCGGCCAGTTTGGCAAAATTACCCCCCGTGTTTATTGCATCACAGTCCTCCAACAACTCCACAGCTTTCCCGTAGGGTAGTTTCATTCCAAGCATGGCTTCAGACTGGCTTTGAGAAATCTTGTAGCTGATTTTAAACCTATACCCGTCCTTCGTTACCGCCTGAATATGGCTAAATACCTCTATATACCTGGAGTTGGGATCGAATCGCAGCCCCAGTTTAAATTCCCTGTCCTCCCGCTTAAATATTTCTTTCTCTTCCTCAGACATTGTTGCCTGATCACTTTCTTTTTCAGCATTATCTGAGCAGGAACAAAGAGAACCGGCAGCAATAATAACGACACATATAAGGCAGATAAGCCTTTTGATCCACCCGGGCAAGGCGTTCTCCTCCTTTTCATCATTTTATACGTCCAGCTGCAGGAAAACCTTCCCCGTGTCTTAGAAGAACTGTGTGCAGTCGTGGTATAGGTTCTCATGTCTTTTACATATAACAGGTGAACCGTCTCTGTATCTATTGAACTAATGAGTATTTTATATTATAAACCTCAACCATAAAAGGACACTTTTTTAAGGAATTTGGTTACTTTTTTTCGTCTGAGTCAAAAAAACCGTCCATGGTGACTCAGTTGACCCGGCACTTCAAAAGCATATAAAATGGAAGGGACGAAATGTGAAGCGAAAATGCGAAACTTTGACTTACGGGGGGAATCCTCATGTTGGAAGACTTGAAAAGAGAGGTATGCCGGGGGAACAAGATGCTTAAAGAGTGGAACCTTGTGGCGTGGACCAGCGGAAACGTAAGCGTGAGGGATACCGCCAGCGGTTATGTGGTCATTAAGCCCAGCGGCAGGATGTACGACCAGCTGATACCGGAAGACATGGTAGTTGTGGACATGGAGGGCAAAGTAGTGGAAGGGTGGCTGAAACCTTCGGTGGACACCGCCACCCACCTTTACGTGTACCGGCACATGCCCCATGTAAACTCCGTTGTTCACACCCATTCCAACTACGCCACCTGTTTTGCCGCGCTGAATATGCCTATCAAGCCTTACCTTACTGCTATCGCCGATGAGTTCGGCGGCGAGATTCCCTGCGGCCCCTATGCTAAAATCGGCGGCGAGGATATCGGCAAGGTCATCGTCGGGCACATCGGCAAGTCTCCGGCAATACTACTTAAGAACCACGGGGTTTTTACCGTGGGCAAAACCATGGAAGAGGCGTTAAAGGCCGCAGTAATGGTGGAAGATGCCGCCAAAACGGTGTACCTGGCCCTCACCCTGGGTAAACCCGAGGAAATCCCTCCTGAAGAGGTGGAAAGAGGCTACAGGCAGTATATGGAGAAATATGGTCAGAAGTAAGGTTTAGATACTCTAAAACCTGGTCCAGGAGCCTTTTCACCTCCCGGTTTCCCGGGTCAAGTTTATAGGCCTCCTCCAGCTCCTCTTTTGCCCTGGCCAGGTTCCCCAGGTTGTAGTAGCAGGTGCCCAGGAGGTAGTGCCCGCGGGAGGGGGCTATTTTGACAAGTTCTTCGGCATACTCAACGGCCTGTGCCGACCTCCCGGTATTTATAAGGGAAGAGGCCAGGAGGTCCAGGGCTGCCGCCCGTATTTCCCCCTTAAGGTCATAGCCTTCCAGGACTTGGCGGGAAAGCTCTTCGCTTTTTTTGTAATTCCCGTCGTTGAAGCTTCGCAGTGCATCGTTCAGTAACGCCGCCGCATCCCTCTCTTCAAAGGAAGCGCGGTATTGGCGGTAAAGCCTGGTGTTTTCCTCGCTGGTGAAGCCCCTGTAAACGCCTCCTGCCGCCAGGGCCAGCACCGCCAGTGCCATGACAATCCTTCTTAAAGGCCTGCTCCTTTCTCCCGTGTATCCGAGGGCCGATGCCGTCAAAAACCCTCCCACCAGTCCTCCCAGGTGGGCATAGTTGTCAATCCCGCTGTGGGTAAAACCGTAGCTTATGTTGATGAGGATGGTGGCCAGTATCCCGATCCCGTATGAGGTTTTCAATATATGCCTGTTTTTAAAGAGCGTAAACAGGATGGCTCCCAAAAGGCCGAAGATTGCCCCGGAAGCCCCCACCGAAGGATAGGGTGAAAAGGCAAAGCTGGCTACGTTTCCCACAATCCCTGCCGTCAGGTAGATGATGAGAAAGCGGGTCCTTCCGTACAGGATTTCCACCACAGGACCCAAAGCATAGAGGGAATAGGAATTCACGGCAATATGAGCCAGGCCGGCATGCAGGAAGACCGGGGTAATAAACCTCCAGTACTGGCCGTCCATAATCAGCTGGTTGATTTTCGCCCCAAACAGCATGCCGGCTTGCTCCAGGCCTGCCAGGAACTCGTAAGAGGTGATCAGTAACCATATAATAATGTTCACCGCTATGAGCCCGTAGGTGACATAAGGCCTCATAACGGGGCGCAGTTCCATTTCTTCTCTTTCAAAGCTGGCGTTTTCACCGCCATTCATTGGCATCACTCCGGGGAAGCCGTCACCGCCTTCAGCCGGTCCGGACTTTCAGGCTTTTCAGCCTCTTCATTACATCGTTGACACCCCTGCCGAAATAGTCATGCAGTATCCTGTATTCTTCGTACAGCTTCTTATATATGGCGACGTTTTCCGGTATGGGCTTGTAGTAATCCTTCCTGACCTTGGACATGGCCTTTGCGGCCTCAAATATGGTGTCGTAGCCGCCCTTTCCCTTCCCGGCGGCGACCGCCCCGAACATGGCCGATCCCAGGGCGACCGTCTGGGGTGAACCGGATATCCTGATCTCCCTGTTGGTCACATCCGCATACACCTGCATCATGAACTCGTTCTTCTCGGCTATTCCTCCGCAGGCGTAAAGCTCTTTTATGGCTACGCCGTTCTTTTCAAAGGTTTCGATTATCATGTTGGTGCCAAAGGCCGTCGCTTCAATAAGGGCCCTGTATATTTCTTCTGGCTTGGTGGTCAGTGTGCAGCCCAGAAGCAGACCCGTCAGGTCGGCGTCCACCAGCACCGACCGGTTGCCGTTCCACCAGTCGAGGGCCAGCAAGCCGCTTTCTCCGGGCCTCTGCTTTCTTACCTTCTCCACCAGCAGGTCGTGGATGCCGATCCCCCGTTTCTTGGCCTCTTCCTCGTAGGAGGCAGGCAGGCAGTTTTCCACGAACCACTGGAAATGGTCCCCCACACAGGACTGGCCGGCCTCATAGCCTAAAAAGCCTGGGATTATGCCGTCCTCAACCACTCCGCACATGCCGGGCACCATTTTCTCCTCGGTGCCAAGGACCATGTGGCAAGTGGAGGTGCCCATTATCATCAGCATCTTGCCCGGTTCCACTATCCCTACGGCAGGCACAGCCACATGGGCGTCCACGTTGGCTACCGCCACTGCCGTTCCCGGCAGAAGCCCGGTTTTCGCGGCCATTTCAGGGGTAAGCTCTCCTGCCTTGCTGCCTATGGGGTAAATGTCCCTGCTCAGCTTTTCATCCACCACGTTTTCAAGCCTCGGGTTTAGCTCCCGGAAAAAGTCCTTTGAGGGGTATCCCTCCCTCTTGCTCCAAATGGCTTTATAACCGGCGGTGCAGCTGTTTCTCCTCTCATTGCCCGTGAGCGTCATGACAATCCAGTCGCCCGCCTCCATAAACTTATATGCCGCTTCATAAATTTCCGGGGCTTCCTCCAGTATCTGCATTATCTTGGGGAAGAGCCATTCGGAGGAAATTTTCCCCCCGTACCTATTAAGGAAGCTCTCATTTCTCTTCCTTGCCAGCTCATTCAGCCTGTCGGCCTGGGGCTGGGCGGCGTGGTGTTTCCACAGTTTTACGTAACTATTGGGGTTGCTTCTGAATTCTTCCCTGAAGCAGAGGGGCTTCCCTTCCCTGTCAATGGGCAGCATGGTACAGGCGGTAAAGTCAATGCCCAGACCTATGACGTCCTCTGGTTTTACGCCTGATTCCTTAAGCACTTGAGGTACGGCAGTTTCAAGGACCTCCAGGTAGTCGGCCGGATGTTGCAGAGCCCAATCCGGACCCAGCCGCGTTTTGCCGTCGGGCAGGTATTCGTCCATAACCCCATGGGTGTATTCCCTGACAGCCGTGGCTATAATGTTTCCGCTTTCCACCTCCACCAGCACTGCCCTGCCCGACAGGGTGCCAAAGTCAATTCCCAGGCTGTATTTTTTTGTTCCCATTTTGCCTCACCTCTCTAAATACTCTATTTTATCGGCCTCTATATAA
>JAKOSZ010000229.1 GCA_029776555.1 Bacillota bacterium
AAAACTATTACATCTATGAACGTAACGGAAAGCTTACCATCCTGCCCTGGGACTATAACCTGGCATGGGGCGGCTTCCAAAGCTTCAGCGCCGGCTCGGTGATTAACTTCCCCATTGACACCCCGGTGAGCGGTGTTGAAATGTCAAGGCGGCCGCTGATAGACAAGCTTTTATCCAACCCGGAATACTTGGAGCGCTATCACGGTTACCTTAGGCAGCTGGTTGACAATTACTTTGCCAACGGCAGGTTTGAAGAAAAGGTAAAAGCGCTGGATGCCCTGATATCCGACTATGTAAAAAATGACGCCACCGCCTTTTGCAGCTATGAGGAATACAAGACCGCCGTTTCCGCTTTTATCACCCTTGGGAATCTCCGGGCCCGGAGCGTGCAGGGCCAGCTTGACGGCACAGTACCGTCTACAACTGAAGAACAAACCAGGAATCCAGACAGGCTTATACCGGCAGGGGACCTGGTACTGTCGCGCCTCGGAAGCGGAAGCATGATGGGCGGAAGAGGCGGCAACAACATGGCTTTCCCGGGGTGGATAAGGGAAGGGCAGGCTGGAGACATGCCGCAGGGTAATGAAAATGTGCCCGGGGAGATGGGAGGTATGCCCCGGGGTATTGAAGGTATGCCTCGGAACATTGGTGGTATAACACGGGACAACGAAGATGTTGCGCAGGGCAGTGGCCAAAGGACCCCTCCTGCGGATATGGGAGGCATCTGGCAGGGGAGGACAAACAGGGACATCCCTGGCCGCTTTAATGCAGCAGTTCCGGTGGATGGTGGGTTTAGCGCCAATGGTCAGCTTCTCACCGGCTCGATAACTACCGGCGTGTTGGCCCTTGTGCTGGTTGCCTCCATAATTTTTGCGGCGCGGTTTAAAAAGAGCTACTGATGGTTTACCCTGGTCCTGGTAATTTAAAATGGTAGGGCTGGACGATAATTTTTAATATAAAAAGAAAGGATGATTGCCAAAGTGGCCAAAATCCTGATATGTGATGATGAGGCCGGGCTTCGGGCAGTAATAAAGCGATACGCCACCTTTGAAGGGCATGAGGTCATGGAAGCAGGCGATGGAATGGAGGCCGTGGAGCTCTGTCGCAAAAACAACTTTGACATTATCATTATGGATATTATGATGCCGGAACTGGACGGCTTTTCTGCAGTGAAGGAAATCCGCAAGTTCTCCGACACGCCGATTATCATGCTTTCTGCCCGGGGGGAGGAGTATGACAAGGTGCTGGGCTTTGAGCTCGGCATTGACGATTACGTGGTGAAGCCCTTTTCTTCGAAGGAAATAATGCTCAGGATAAACGCCATTTTGCGCAGGGCAGCAAAAAGCAAGCCTGCCAGGTCGGATGAAGACGGGCACGTTATCTATGAGAAGGAAGGGTTAAAAGTTGACATGACTGCGTATAAGGTGTTTGTCGACGGAGCGGAAGTAAACATGGCGCCCAAGGAATATGACCTCCTGTTCTTCCTTATACGCAACAAGAACATCGCGGTGCCGCGGGAGAAGATAATGTCTGAAGTATGGGGCTTTGACTACTGCGGCGATGACAGGACCCTGGATACGCACATGAAACTGCTGCGCAAATCCCTGGGGCCCTATGCCCATTTTATAAAGACGCTGCGAGGATTGGGGTATCGGTTTGATGGATAGGCTTAAGTTAAATTGGAAAATATTCATCTATCTCCTGGGCTTTTGCGTTTTGCTGCTGGCAATCCTGTGGGTGTTCCAGACGGTGTTCCTAAGCGACATGTATAAGTTTATCCGCAATATGGAGATAGAAAAGGCTGTTTCCCTGGTGGGGAAAAACATCAACAGCACCAATCTCCAGGATATTTTGTATGAACTTAAAATGACTAAAGATATCACCGTGAGGCCGACAAAGGATTTTGCTCCGCCTGAAACGCCGGCCCCTCCAGGTCCCCTCGGGCCTGCAAGGCTCTTTCCCAGGCCGGAAACGATCACCAAGGTTCACGAGTATACCCTGGACGACGGCAGCAGGATCTCGCTGACCTTTTACGCTATGGTTACGCCGGTTGAAGCCACCGTGTCCACCTTGCAGATGCAGCTTTTCATTATAACCGGGATCATGGTGATTCTTGCGATTCTCCTTGCCATCTTAATATCCAGGCACATATCAAATCCCATTGAGAAGATTAACCGGAGCGCCAAGGTGCTGGCGGCAGGCAACTATGAAACCGAGTTTCACGGCAAGGGATACCTGGAGATAGAAGAACTGTCAAACACCCTGAACACTGCCGCCAAGGAGCTTTCCAAGGTGGAACGGCTGCGCCGCGAGTTGATAGCCAATATATCCCATGATCTGCGGACCCCCCTTGCCTTTATTTACAGCTATGCCGAGATGATGCACGACTTCCCCGAGGAAGTGAAGCCGGAGCAATGCCAGATTATCATGGATGAAGCCAAGCGCCTGACCTCCCTTGTAAACGATATGCTTGACATATCCATCCTGGAGGCGGGTGCCGCGAAACTGAACAGGACCAACTACAACCTGACGGAAAGCTTGAGGGAAACTGTCAGCCGCATGAACGAACTGATTAAAAAAGAAGGCTACAGGATAAGTTTCGAATACAGTGAGGATGTCCATGTGTTTGCCGACGAGGTAAAGATAACCCAGGTGTTTTACAACCTTTTGCTCAACGCCATAACCCACAGCGGCGATGATAAGGCTGTAATAGTACGGCAGAGCGTGGAAGGCGATTCTGTGAAAGTAGAGGTCATAGACCATGGGGACGGGATCAGCCCTGACGACCTGCCTTATATCTGGGAACGCTATTACAAGGTGGACAAGAAGCATAAAAGGCCGATAATGGGCACAGGTCTTGGCCTGTCCATCGTCAAAAAGGTAATTGAAATGCACGGCGGCGAGTACGGGGTTGAATCCGAGGAAGGAAAGGGCAGCATTTTCTGGTTCAAGTTAAA
>JAKOSZ010000014.1 GCA_029776555.1 Bacillota bacterium
AGGCTGCCCCCTGCCTCTTTTAACCTTTTCCGGAATTCAAGGATGTCGCTGGCGTCAAAGGACGTGTTCAAGGTAAGCTGGGCCGAGTTGGAAAGGGACTGCATCATGGAGTTGGCTATGACCTTCCTTATGCTGCTAAGCCCAACCTCTTCGTATTCGGCAGGCTCAGCGACTTGAAGCCCTTCTCCCTTTTCAGCTTCAGCAGCAGCTTTCCCGGCCCTTTCCAGGTCAGCGGTGCTAATCCTTCCCCCAATGCCCGTTCCCGGGACAGAAACCTGGGGAATGACACCTTCCAGTTTGTCCCTGGCGGCCAGTGTAGCCAGGAGCCCTTCTTCCGCCAGGGCCAGGATGTCCCTCTCAATGATCCTCCCGTCAGGTCCGCTGCCCTTAGCCAGCCTGTAGTCCACGCCAGCCCGCTCCGCCAGGTTTTTCGCCCGGGGCGATATCTTAATCCTTCCTTCACCGCCGGCCTTTCCGTCAGGCTGGGTAAGGCTTTCCACCTCCGCCGCGCCGGGGCCTTCAGCCTTTTCTTCGCCAGGGCTTTCGCTTTCCACTTTCACTGCCGTAATACCCGCCCTGGGATTAAAATCCGACACGTCTTCTCCCGGGGCTCCGATGACGCCCACCGTTGTAAAGACCGGCACGTCCTCCCCTTCGTTAAAAAAAATCTCCAGCAGGACTCCGTCCTCCTTGGCTTCCTCGTCAAAGGCGGCCTTGTCCGTTTCGTAGGTAAAGAGTATATCCCCTTTCTTTACCTGGTCGCCCTTTTTCTTGTGCCACTTGGATATGATGCAGCTTTCAACCGTCTGGCCCATACGGGGCATAGTTATAGGAGCAGCCATAAATACCTCCTGTTTTTGTCACAGGGGAAACCTGTGACATTTTACACAATAATGTTAAATAGTAACATTTGCGTGCTAAATTTTATCATCCCGGTTTGCAACTGTCAAGGCCTCTTCCGCCCGGTAGGAACTCCGGACCAGCGGAGCCGAAGCCACATATTTAAAGCCCGTTTCCAGCGCCGCATCCCGGTATTTTTGAAACACAAGGGGGTGTACATATTCCGCCACGGGATGGTGCCGCCTGGAAGGGGCCAGGTACTGGCCCACGGTAAGGAAGTCGCAGCCCGCTTCCTTAAGGTCCCTCATCACCTCGAGCACCTCGCCCTCCGTCTCTCCCAGCCCCACCATTATGCCCGACTTGGTCAGTATCCGGGGCTCCATTTCCTTTACCCTTTTAATGAGCTCTAAAGACCTCTGGTAAACTGCCATGGGGCGCACTTCGGGGTAAAGCCTGGGCACGGTTTCCACGTTGTGGTTTATTACTTCGGGGCCCGCTTCCACAACGGTTTTTAAGGCTTCCGGGTCTCCCCTGAAATCGGGAATCAGCACTTCAACGGTGACGCCGGAAGGGAGCTTATGTATCTCCCGGACCACCGCCGCGAAATGGGACGCCCCGCCGTCAGGCAGGTCATCCCTGGTGACCGAGGTTATGACCACGTGTTTTAAGCCCAGCTCCGCCACCGCCTGGGCCACGGCGGCGGGTTCTTCAGGATTTACCGCTTCCGGGGTACCTTTTGAAACATTGCAGAAAGTGCAGTTGCGGGTGCAGCTATTCCCCAGTATCATAAAAGTGGCCACCTTCCTGCCGAAACACTCGCAGAGGTTCGGGCAGTTGGCCTCTTCACACACCGTGTTTAGCGAAAGCTTTGCCAGCAGCTTCTCAACCTGGGCTCTTTCGGCTTCTCCTCTTACCCTTATCCTTAGCCAATCGGGCTTTTGCAAGCTCATGCTCCACCTCATGCCGTAAAAAATTTTTACGCCTATAAGTTTAACTGCCTTTCGCATTACTATAATTTCCCGGCAAGTGTGATTTTCCACACCCCAAAAGGGCTAACTGCCGGCTTCAATCCCATCCTGGCTTGCATATTGAGGTCTGACCCGGAACACCATGCAGAAGTACTCCACAAGCTGGTCCTTTATACTTTCCATGTCCAGCTTTTGCCCCAGTATTTTTTCAAGGGAGGTCACCCCCCTGTCGGTCAATCCGCAGGGGTTTATCCAGTTGAAGTGCTCCAGGGAAGTGTTGACATTAAAAGCAAAACCGTGCATGGTGACCCACTTCTTTACCGCGACGCCTATGGCGGTTATCTTCTCGTCTCCCACCCAGACGCCGGCGTACCTGCCCTCTTCCCTTCTTGCCTCTATGCCGTAGCATTCCGCCAGAAGGCGGATAAAAACCTCTTCAATATTCCATATAAACTGTTTAATGTCCCTGCCGTAGCCGGTCAGGTCCATTATGGGGTAGCCCACCAGCTGTCCCGGCCCGTGATAGGTCACATCCCCTCCCCGGGATACTTCATAAACCTTGACACCCCGGGCGTTAAGGCTTTCCTCCGGGACAAGTATGTTTTCCCTGTTTCCCCTCCGCCCCAGGGTAATCACGGGAGGGTGCTCCAGCAGGATCAAGGTATCGGAGGTTTTCCCCTGCTGCCTCAGCAAAAAAAGCCTCTCCTGGAGGCCAAGGGCTTCCCCGTAGTCCACCCTGCCCAGTTTTAACACATTGATGTTCACTTTTTACATCACCTGCCCGGGCCCACTGGCCGTCATATGGGTTTGGCGTTGGCCAGGAGGAACTCCTCCGCTTCGGCGGACCACATGCCGTTGTTGGCCCTGACTATTTCGGCCAGGCGGGCGAACATGGGATCGGTTTTCCCCTTCTCCTCAAACTGGCTCAAAGCAGTGAGCTCCATCCGTATGTTTGTATAGATCAGTTTCTTGCCTCCGGGTATCTTGGGAAGGTTAAGGGTTGTCCCGGGGACGCTGTCCAACCCCCCCACATGGGTTATCATGGCCACCGGGTTGACAATTCCCTTCTCCATGAGCTCAAGGGCTTCCACCATGTCCTGGGTGTTGCCCCCGCTGGTGCCCACCACATGGGTAGAGTTGTAGTGGACGTTGTAGAAATTGAACCGGGCCGAAAATGCCGGATCCGTCGGGCCGGCAAAGAAGTTCAGACACCCGTCCCTGCCAAGAATGCCGTCTCCCAGCTCTACCACTTCCTTAACGGGGGCGAAGACAAAGACGTCGTCGTAACCCCTGCCACCGGTTAAGGACAGCAGGTAGTTCCTGGCGTCGGGCATGTTGAGGGTGTTGACATATATAAGGGTGACGCCGTTTTTCTTCGCCTCTTCCACGGTATAGATGGAGGCGGCCCTGTCCAGCCTGGCCTGGTCGATATCCGTCACCACTAAAAGCCCCGGCTTTCTGTCGCAGTGGATGGCGTAGTCGATGGCTCCAAGCCCCATGGGGCCTACTCCGGCAAGTATGGCCATATTCCCTCCCCCGACAATGCCCATGTTGTGCTGGTAGCTGCCGCTCATGGTATGGTAGCTGGCGTGGAAAGCTCCCACTATGCAGGAAATCGGTTCGGCCAGGGAACCGTAAAAAAAGGCTTTCCCGTTGTAATTAAGAAGGCAGCCGTGTTCCATGACCTCGTTGGGTATAATGATATAGGTGGCGTCTCCCCCGATAAAGCGGTATGAATAACCCGGCGCCGCATAGGGGTTTTCTTTCATATTCATGGCAGGCTGAATGGAAAACTTGCTCCCGGGTTGGAACTTGTCCTTCCACTTGTGCCCCACCTCTATTACTTCACCGCAGAATTCATGGCCGATAATGACAGGGTTTGTGCCGATGTCCTTGGGGACTCTTTTGTGGTCACTGCCCTGAACCGCCGCTTTGTAAGACGACATGCATATGCTGTCGGAGACAACCCTCGCCAGGATTTCGTCGTCTTTTATTGCGGGAAGCTCAAACTCTTCAAGCCTCAAATCGTTTTTGCCGTACAGCCTCACTGCCTTTGTTTTCACCTTGATTAACTCCCCTCTCCACTTAGACTAACTGTGCCTTCAGACAATTAAGCGGGTTCGCGCCGTTTATGTACAGACCGGAAAGCCACAGGCCAAAAGCTTTGCTCCCTGTATGGGCCAAACAGCGGCAAAGGCCCCCCGGACAAACCAGTTC
>JAKOSZ010000015.1 GCA_029776555.1 Bacillota bacterium
AAAGGTCGCCGCTGGGCCCTCCCCTGACACCGGGCTCACCCTCGCCCCTTAAGGAAATCACCTGGCCGTCGTCAATTCCGGCCGGCACTTTCACCTTGATCTTGATGTTTTTCCGGACGCGCCCCTTTCCGTTGCATGCGGGACAGGGGTCTGTTATAATCTTGCCTTCGCCCCGGCAGGCGTCGCAGGTCCTTATGTTTACAAACTGGCCAAAGGGCGTACTCTGCTTGTACTGCACCTGGCCGGTTCCGTTGCAGTACTTGCAGGTGCTGGGACCTGTGCCGGGTTTACTCCCCGAACCCTTGCATGTGGGACAGTTTTCGGCCCTGTTGACAGTAATCTCCTTCTCGACGCCGAAGGCCGCCTCTTCAAAGGCAATATCCATCACATACCTGATATCGGCGCCTTTCTGGGGGCCTTCCCTGCTCCTCCTGGTCCTGCCGAAACCCGTACCTCCGAAGAAAGTCTCAAAAATGTCTCCTATTCCGCCAAAATCAAAATCCCCAAAGCCGCCGAAACCACCGTCAAACCCGCCAAAGCCGTTGGGATTGACACCGGCGTGGCCGTACCTGTCATACCGGGCCCTCTTCTCTTTATCGCTCAACACTTCATAAGCTTCGTTAACTTCCTTAAACCTGGCCTCCGCTTCTTTATTGCCGGGATTTACATCGGGATGATATTTTTTGGCAAGCCTTCTGTATGCTTTCTTTATTTCTTCATCTGAAGCGTCCCGGCTTACGCCGAGAATTTCGTAATAGTCCCTGCTGTCAGCCATCCGATCAACTCCTCAACCCTAGTATCCAGCGAGAGGCATCACACAAAACGGTTTTCGACTTAAGCAAAATCCGAGAACCTCGTCCCCCAGGAATTAAAGCTTAAAAAAACCTGTATTTGCATAATATTATATTATAACATAAGCATTTGGTTTATAAACCGGCACAAGAAAGTTAAATTTCAAAGAGCCCAGTCCCTACCGGGACATAGGCTCTTTTATCCCAAACCAACGGATGAAGGCGGTTAAATACGCCTTCCCATTGCCTTCCCAACCGGCACCTTATCGCTTCCTCACGATTTTTTATCATCTTCGTCCACAACCTTGTAGTCGGCGTTATACACGTTGTCCTGCTGGCCGGCTTCGCCGCCCGGGGCTGCCCCTGGGGCTCCCTGCCCAAAGGGGTTTTGAGCGCCGGGATTCTGCTGGTAAATCTTCGCCGATACCTGGTAGAAAGCCTGGGTCAGTTCTTCAGTGGCCTTCTTTATGGCGTTTACATCGCTTCCCTTAAGGGCTTCCCTGACCTCTTTCATGCAGTTTTCGATCCTGGAACGGTCATCTGCGCCCAGCTTATCCCCAAGGTCTTTAAGGGTCTTTTCCGACTGGTAGACCATGGAGTCGGCATTGTTCCTGACCTCCACTTCTTCCCGCCGCTTCCTGTCCTCCTCGGCGTACTTCTCGGCATCCTTTACGGCCTTCTGTATCTCTTCCTCGGTCAGGTTGGTAGAGGCGGTAATGGTTATGTTCTGCTCCTTACCGGTCCCCAGATCCTTGGCTGACACATGTACAATCCCGTTGGCGTCAATGTCAAAAGTCACTTCAATCTGGGGCACCCCCCTGGGTGCCGGCGGAATGCCTGTAAGCTGGAACCTGCCCAGGGTCTTGTTGTCTCTGGCCATTTCCCTTTCGCCCTGCAGCACATGGATTTCCACGGCAGTCTGACCGTCGGCGGCCGTCGAGAAAATCTGGCTCTTTTTGGTGGGGATGGTGGTGTTTCGCTCAATAAGCTTTGTGAAAACTCCTCCCAGGGTCTCTATTCCGAGGGAGAGGGGCGTCACATCCAGGAGCAGCAGGTCCTTGACCTCACCGCTCAATACGCCGGCCTGTATTGCAGCGCCTATGGCGACGCACTCATCGGGGTTGATGCCCTTGAAGGGCTCTTTGCCCATAAACTTCCTGACGGCTTCCTGCACTGCCGGCACCCTGGTGGAGCCTCCCACCAGCAACACCTTGTCGATTTTGTCCGGGGTGAGTCCGGCGTCCTGCAAGGCTTGCCGTGCAGGCTGCAAGGTTTTCTCAATGAGGTCGGAAATCAGCTCCTCGAACTTGGCCCTGGTCAAAGTCATGTCCAGGTGCTTGGGACCGCTGGCGTCGGCGGTTATAAAGGGCAGGTTGATATTAGTGACGGTTACGCTGGAAAGCTCGATTTTGGCCTTTTCCGCAGCCTCTTTCAACCTCTGGAGGGCCATCTTGTCAGTCCGGAGGTCAATGCCATGCTCCCTCATGAAATTGTCCGCCAGGTAATCAATTATCCGCTGGTCAAAGTCATCTCCGCCCAGCCTGTTGTTCCCGCTGGTGGCCAGGACCTGGAAAACCCCGTCGCCAATCTCCAGGATAGAAACGTCGAAGGTTCCTCCTCCCAGGTCATACACCACTATTTTCTGGTCGTGCTCTTTATCAAGGCCATAGGCTAAAGCTGCCGCCGTAGGTTCGTTAATTATCCTTAAAACCTCAAGGCCGGCAATCTTTCCGGCGTCTTTAGTGGCCTGTCTCTGGGAGTCACTGAAATAGGCAGGAACTGTAATGACAGCCTGGGTCACTTTTTCTCCCAGATAGCTTTCGGCGTCGGTTTTAAGCTTCTGGAGTACCATGGCCGAGATCTCCTGGGGAGTATAAGACCTGTCGTCTATGTTGATTCTCCTGTCGGTGCCCATATCCCTCTTAATAGATATTATTGTCCTTTCAGGGTTTGATATGGCCTGTCTCTTCGCGACCTGCCCTACCAGCCTTTCACCGGTTTTAGAAAACGCCACCACTGAAGGCGTGGTCCTGCTTCCTTCCGAATTGGGAATAACCACCGGCTCGCCGCCTTCCATAACCGCAACGCATGAATTGGTAGTACCCAGGTCTATTCCTATCACTTTTCCCATTTTTGTTCCCTCCTGAAAAGTTTATCGCGTTAAACCTTGTGCTTTGAATGCAAAGTCATTTAGTTGGCCACTTTTACCATGCTGTGTCTGATCACTTTTTTGCCGAGAATATAGCCCTTCCGAAAGACTTCAACAATTTCGCCCTCTCCCCTGGCCTCATCCTTGACGTGCATTATGGCCTCATGCAAATTGGGGTCAAACTTCTCGCCCAGGCTTTTAATTTCCTCTACGCCAAGGCCTTTCATTACCTCCTGCATCTGCCTGAAAACCATCCCGATGCCTTCCTTTATATTGTCATTTGCGCCGGATGAGTCAATTGACTGAAGGGCTCTTTCGAAGTTATCCAAAACAGGGAGAAAGCTCCGCACTACTTCCGCAACGCTTTCAACGGAGTAGGCTTCCCTCTCCCTGGCGGTCCTCTTTTTATAGTTGTCAAACTCAGCGGCAAGCCGCTGAAGCATGTTCCAGTACTCATCGCACTTCTGGCTCTTCTCCTTAAGCCGGGCCTTTAAGCCCTCCAGCTCCTTTTCCAGGGAAGACCTTTCCTCCCCTTCTCCTGAGCCTTCAGCCGCCTTATCGGCCCTGCCGGCCTCAATTCCCTCACAGCCTTTGTTTTCGCTTTCTTCCGAAGGAGACTCTATAGGAGTTTCAGCCTCTTCTTCATTTACTCCCCGGACGTCCTTTGCCGGATTATCAATTCCATCTCCCTTCTTACGGTGCACTTCTTCCCTCTTTTCCATTTGCTAAAAACCATCCTCCTTTGTACCCGCGCAGCGCCATCTACGCAAAAAATCTCCTCCACCACGGCATAACGCCGCAATGAAGGCCTAAGTTCCAGACATAAATATCTTATCCCGTTTGAGGGTTGTTGTCCAAATCCTCACCTACCAGTTTCCTGAGCTCTTCCCGGATCTTCTCCCTTACATACTTCATGGAAGAAATCACTTTGGAGTACTCCATCCTGGTAGGCCCGATAACGCCTATGGAACCAATTATGGTATCGCCCAGGCTGTAAGTGGCGGTAACAAGACTGCAATCCCTTATTTCATCAATAATGTTTTCCGAACCAATGCGGACGGTAACCCCGTCACCGCTGGAACCGGTGCTCAGGAGTTTGTCGATTACCTGCTTCTCGTCCAGTATATTGAGGAAATCCCTTGCCCTGCCCACATCCCTGAACTCAGGATGCCTGAAGATGTTGGCAGCGCCGTCCAGGTATATTTCCGCACTGTCCACCTG
>JAKOSZ010000230.1 GCA_029776555.1 Bacillota bacterium
AGGTGAAAGTCGCGAGTTCAAATCTCGTAACCCGCTCCAAGAACGCCAGTTGGTAGTTAGACCGCTGGCGTTTTTTACTGCATTCATATATCCGGGCAGAAGGGCTGGTGTAAATGGTTCACACTTTTTCATTAAAGGGCTGTAAGTTTGCGGTTGATGGCAACAGCGGGAACATCCACGCTTTGGATGACATAAGCTTAAGGATACTGGAAGGGGCAAAGGAAAGTCTCCCTCCCTTGGAGGATATTCTCCACAGGCTGGGGGATATGTATCCGGCTGAAGACATAGCGGAAGCCTATGGCGAGATTGAGGAGTTGAAAGAGGAAGGGCTTCTCTTTGCTTCCGAGGAGGCCATTAAAGAAGCGGCCCGGGCGCAAAGAGGGGAAGTAAGCCTTAAGGCCTTATGCCTGCACGTTTCCCATGACTGCAACCTGGCCTGTGATTACTGCTTTGCCTCCAAAGGCGACTATGAGAGCGGAAGGAAACTGATGCCCAGGGATGTGGCATTAAAGGCCATTGATTACCTGGTGGAAAACTCGGGTCATAAGAAAAACATAGAAATAGACTTTTTTGGCGGAGAGCCCCTTTTAAACTTTGATACCGTAAAAGCTGCGGTCATGTATGGGAAAGAGCTGGAGGAAAAGCTGGGGAAGAAGTTTCACTTTACCGTAACCACCAACGGCACCCTGCTGGACGATGAGAAGATAGCTTTTATCAACAGGTACATGGACAATGTGGTAATAAGCATTGACGGCAGGAGAGAAGTCCATGACGCAATCCGGCGGGACAGGGCGGGAAGGGCTACATATGATAGGATTCTGCCCCTGGCTAAAAAGCTGGTGGAGGAAAGGGAAGGAAAGAGCTATTTTATCCGGGGCACTTTCACTTCAAGGAACAAGGATTTTTCAAAGGACCTGGACCACCTGGCCGGGCTCGGCTTTGAGGAGATTTCGCTGGAACCGGTTGTGGGGAAGGGGCAGGAGTTTTATATTGGCTGGGAGGACGTCCCGGCGGTGCTGGATGAGTATGAGAGGCTTGCCGGTGAATACCTGGAATACCTCCGCCAGGGGAAGAAGCTGAGCTTCTACCACTTCAATCTGAACCTCTACGAAGGCCCCTGCATTTACAAGAGGATTACCGCCTGCGGGGCCGGTTTTGAGTACTTTGCCGTATCCCCGGAGGGCTGCCTGTACCCCTGCCACCAGTTTGTCGGACGGGAGGAGTTCATAATGGGCGACGTGTTTAACGGCCTCAAAAATGAAGCCCTGCGGGATGTTTTCAAGGCCAGCAATATTCTCACGAAGCAAAGATGCAGGGATTGCTGGGCCAAGCTGTTCTGTTCCGGGGGCTGCAACGCCAATGCCTGGTTTTCCAACGGCAGTATTTCCCAGCCCGACGAAATAGCCTGTGTCCTGCAGAAGAAAAGGATAGAGTGTGCCATCATGGTACAGGCGGCACTGGAGGAGAATGGAGCAGCCGAAAGTCGGGCCGGGGAGCGGTCTGAAAAACCTGAAGCCTGCTAACACCTGCCAGGGCAAATCAAGAAAACGGAAGCCGCCGGGTTTAGTTTAATAAATAGAAGTCCGCCCAACTGTCTTGCCTTTGCAGTTCACTGATCTGCGCCAAGATTATGTTTATAAATGAAAACCGCTGAGATTTAAAAGACTCCGGTGCTTTAATCGCGGCGCTTTAAGCGGAAGGACCGCATCCCTGCCGCCGTGTTGGAGACAAGGAATGAGAAGGCGGCCAAAAGGGCAATAGCGGCCCCTGAAGCTATGTGGAACTGGTATGACGCCCAGAGACCGGCGAAACAAAAGCCCAGGCTTATTGCCACCGAGAGGAGCATGACCTTTTTTAAGTCACTGCTGAACTTAAGGGCAATGGCCGGGGGAGCGGTGAGCAGAGCCAGTGCCAGCACAATGCCTACGGCCCTTATGAGTATTACCACTGTGAGGGCTATGATAAGATATATCAGCTTGTCCAAAAGCTGTGTCTTTATCTTTAAAAGCGACGCGAACTCTTGGTCAAAAAGGTAGGCCTTAAGCAGGTTGAAAAAGGCCGTGACGGCCAGTAGG